>JABFXK010000284.1 GCA_013361785.1 Sphingomonas sp. | reverse complement strand
ATGGTCATCGCCGCGCGCAGCAAGAAGGTCATCACCGCCGGGCTCCTCATCTTCCTGGTCGGCTATGTCTTCACCGCGGTGGCGAGCTTCGTGCAGCCTGTGCCCTTGTCCTGAGGCTCGGGGCGACCGCCTCGCGGAAGTATACAAAGTCTACAGTCCAACGCGCGCGCGCGAGTCAGGCGCTCGGCGGCGCGATGTCCTTATCGTCATCGTCGTCGAGGTTGCCTTCGGCGCCGGGGCCGTGGAACTCGAGCTCGGTCAGTGGGCCGTCGAGGCGGAAGCCGGGGTCCGGATCATAGGCGCAAGCCTCCTCGTCACTCTCATCGGTTGGGAGCCTCCGTTCGATCCACTTGCCGTAGCGTTCGGGACGGCGGCTGCGCAGAAGGAACATCGTCAGGCGCTCGTCGAAGTGGCGCCACTCGCCGACCTGCTCGCCCTTGTAGAAGATCGGGCGGGCGACGCCGTTCTTCGCCCGCTCGATCGCGGCCTGCTCCAGCTGCGGCATGTTGCAGTCGAGCGCCGCATCCCAGGCGCGGCGGAACGCGCCGGCGCCCGGGCGGCGGTAGAGCCTGTAGGCGCTGTCGCGGGTCATCCCCACGCGCCGCGCCGCCGCCTCGACCGTCAACCCTTCGGCGAGCGCCTCGATGAACTTGATCTGCCGCTCCGCCGACCAGCCGTCGTGGCGGGGCCGGAGGGGGACGGGCTCGAACTCGGGTGCAGTTGCCATGTGGTTCCTTTATCTTGACATGTAGGAACCATATTGGAACATAGGTGGGATACTGTAGGACAGCGAAATCTTGCCGGATGCGGTTAACTTCCTATTTCGCTAGGAAAATTGAACGAGCTGAGTCAGTCTGCGCCAGCGCTCGTGCCCGGGGCCGAGTCGCAAGGGGGAAGTTTCATGGCTATTTCTGTTTTCGCGCTCGCCGCGGCTGCGGCGGCACAGGCGGCTGCACCGCAAGCCGCTATCCAGTCAGCTCCAGTCGCCACGGTCGCGCCCGCCGCGCCGCAGGCGGTGATCGTCTCGCCGGCTGCCGGAAACGTGCTTCGCGCCGGGACCGAGGTTCCTCTGAAGCTCGAAGAAGGGCTCGACTCCAACGACAAGACAATCCGCGAGGGCCAGCAATTCCACCTGACCGTCGCCAACGACGTCATGCTCGGCAACATGGTCGTGATCCCGGCCGGCAGCCAGGCGACGGGTGAGATCACCGATCTTCGGCGCAAGGGCATGTGGGGCAAGTCCGGCCACATCTCCGCGCGTGCGCTGAACGTACGCGTCGGCGACCGGCTGATCCGGCTCACCGGCAATTTCGACGAGCATGGAGTGACCGGCACCGCCGGCGTGGTCGGAGCGGTGGTGTTCGTGCCAATCGCCGGCTTCTTCATGACCGGCACCAGCGCGAAGATGCCCGCGGGATCGGGCGTCAAGGCGTTCCTGGACGAGGAGTTGACGATTGCGGCGCCGCAACCGGCAACTATCTCGGTTCCAGTGCAGCCTGCCTCTGCGGCTACAGTGACAGCACCAGCTCCGGCGCAGCCGCACTAGGACTTAATTACATCCAGGCTGAGCGCCGGCGTTTACATTTTGGGTGACTGGCACCTATATCTGTAAGCACCCGTGGGACTACTTTGCCAAGCTCGGCTGCTGCGCCACAGCAAAGCACACCTCGTCCTATGAACGCAGCTTTTGACATGCGCCGCACTCGCCACGCGATTGGCGAGTTCAGTGCGACGCTAAAGTTCTTTCAGGCGGTTTCTTCGAACACCTTCGCGAAGGTGAAGCAAACGGCGCAAAGGGAAGCTACGCGCTTGGAGCTTCCCGTTCCGATACGCCAGCAAACCTTTCAATTCGCCATTGGCCCAAATGTGCAGCTCCCACCGGCTCAAATGCCCGAAGGTTTTGGATTCCACAGCTTCGCTCGAACTGGCGAGATCGAAACTGCGATTTTGTGTGAAACAGACGGTGTAGTGCTCACTCTTCACGACTATGACAGTTGGCAAATTGTTCATCCGATGATTGTGGAGACGTTGGGAAATTTGGCTGAGGAATACCTAACTGAAGTTCCAGCCGTTAGGTCGTTCGCGGTTCAATATCTAAACGAGTTCAAGTCACACGAGCCTGGCAACGTCTCCACCGCAGAAGTCTTCAAACCAAATCGCTGGTTGCCGAAATTCGGTGTTGAAGGGGATCAGCCTTGGCACTGCCATTCAGGGGTCTTCATTCCGCGAGATGCACGCTCAAGATTCTTGGTGAACGTGAACTTTGATATCGGGACCAGCCTGGAGCCGACCGGCGCGCCACATACGCTACTCAAATTGCTAATTTTGGTGTCCCTAAATTTCGACGTCCAAGGGCAGCCGCCTTTGACTGTCGCGGTCGGAGATGCTCGGGAAGTTCTTAAGGAAATTTCAGATACTGTGCACGGCGTAGAAAAGGACGTACTTGGAGAAGTTCTCTCCGAGGATTATCTAAAAATGGTAGGAGCGATCAAATGAGCGACGATACAAAAGCCGCAATCGCACCGACCCGCGACTATATTGCTCGCCATTATACGTCGACGCTGAAGGAGATGCTGTCGACAGCATCTACCGCATGGCAGCAGATTTCCGAGACGAAGGCAGCCACGCAGAAACCTAGCGCCATAATCGCCATTAGTCCGAGGGCTGCGGAGGCTCATCGCCAATCATCTCGCATTCGCCCGTACATATGCTTCTTGTCGCAGGACAAATCGGAAGAAGCAGAGCGCAAACGAGAGAGCATCAAAAATGCGATAAATATGATCTATACATTTTCTACCTCGCCGCTGCCCCTACCCATCGCCTCGATGGGCGAAGACTACTCGTCACTGTTTATCCGAGAAGGAGATTTCTACGGTGACCTAGAGCTGTCTGGTGGCTTCGTTGAGTACTATTTGAAGTGGACGGACCCTGACGGCAAAGAAAGAGAAGAGTTCGGCGAGGAGGCGATCGAGGATGATCGGATCCCGCCAAAACTGTTGTATCATCTTTACAGCCATTTAGCACGTTACTAGCATTCACGCATGAGTTCATGCGTTGAATGCTTCTTCTACAGCGGCCTCACAGGCAAAGCTCTTCAAATTTTCGCTGATCAAGAACATCCAAATTTCGCCTGCGAGGCAGAAGTATGCAGCCCGCATTCGCCAGCGCCGGTAGCCGACGAAGAGAAGTTGGCATTACTGATTATTGATCCCACGCACATCGACAAAACGCGTGGTGAAATCACACCTGATGCATTCGGCGAACTCACCAAACGTGATCTGTCGGTGTTGCGCGTCAGGCACGCTACTCGGGCGGAGGCGGAAGCTACCAGAGAAGAATTGGTTCAACGCGGCGCTCAGAAGACGCCGCCTGAACTGCGATTGGTAGACGAGGTCTGTATCGCACGAGCTGAAAGGATTCGAGGCGCGAGGATAGACGGCACGCGGATTTTGGCTGTGTACGACACTGCCTTGGAGGGCAAACCCGCCCATGCGTCGGTGTTCACCAATGAACTGGGACTTACCTCTGGGAAGCGAATGCGGAAGCAAATACGGGAGGCTTGTTATTCTGTGTTTCGAGATGTGATCGTTTCCTATGACGAGTTTGCACGCCAGCTCAGTTAATCCAATCCTGTAGATGTTGGTGGCGCGAGACTACGAGGCGCCCGCCGGCCCCCGCCACACGTCGTCGCCCCTCCGGCAACGCCCGCGCCTGTTATCGCGTCGGCTTCCCAAACACCGCATCCAGAAACTCGTCCTTCAGCCACACTGGCGCATCATGCCCTCCATCGAACGGCACGAAGGTCACGTCGCCGCCTTCGCTCTTCACCAGGGGGACGATGTCGCTCTTGGTCACGTCGAACTTGAGGATCGGGTCGGTGCGGCCGTGGCTGATGTAGACCTTGCGGCCGCGCGCGGGATTGTCGGTGCGGATCGCGATTCCGGGCGACCAGGCGATCACCGCGGCGAAGGGGTGGTCGCGGCTCATGCCCATCGCCAGCGCGAAGGTCGCGCCGTCGCTGAAGCCGGCGAGCACCGTATGGGCGCGGTCGACTGGGAGGATCTTCGCGAGGTTGGCGATCGCCTGCTCGACGCGGTCAGCGTCGGGGCTGCGGCTGAAGCTGTGCGACTGCTGGTTGGCGATCGGGCTGTCGACCGAAGGCGGCGCCTCGGCGTCGAGCACCTTGTCCCAGGTGACTCCGCGCGAATCCGGGGCGAGGAGCACGAGGCCGCGCTTGTCCGCCTCCGCCTCGAAATGCTCGACCATGGTCGCCTGCTCGTGCCCGGCGCCGTGGAGGAGGACGAGCAAAGGCGGGTGGAGGCCGGCGCTGACCGGGATGTAGCCGACCGCGCCGTCGGAGAGCGCGAAGAGCTTCGGGTGGTTGACGAGGTGCTGGGCGGGTGCGGGCGGCGGCTGAGCTGCTGAGGCTTGGGACAGAGCGAGGAACGCGGCCGCGAGGAGCATCTACTTCGCGGCGATGAGGTCGGGTTCTTCGGGCTCGACCTTGCGTGAACGCGGCGGCTTCTTGGGCTTGGTCTCGACCAGCTGCGGCTTGACGCTGGCGCGCTCGAGGATGGGCTTGAGGTACTGACCCGTGGCCGACACCGCTACTTCCGCGATGGCTTCGGGCGGGCCTTCGGCGATGATCTCGCCGCCGTTGACTCCGCCGCCGGGGCCCAGATCGATCACCCAGTCGGCGGTCTTGATGACGTCGAGGTTGTGCTCGATCACGACGACGGTGTTGCCCTGGTCGACGAGGCGGTGGAGCACTTCCAAAAGCTTGCGCACGTCCTCGAAGTGGAGGCCGGTGGTGGGCTCGTCGAGGATGTAGAGCGTCTTGCCGGTGGCGCGGCGGCTGAGCTCCTTGGCGAGCTTGACGCGCTGCGCTTCGCCGCCGCTGAGCGTCGTCGCCTGCTGGCCGACCTTGACGTAGCCGAGGCCGACCTCCTGGAGCATGCGCATCTTCTCGCGGATCGCGGGCACCGCCTTGAACAGCTCGGCCGCCTCCTCGACGTTCATGTCGAGCACGTCGGCGATCGAGTGGCCCTTGAACTTCACCTCCAGAGTCTCGCGGTTGTAGCGGGCGCCGTGGCAGACGTCGCAGGTGACGTAGACGTCGGGCAGGAAGTGCATCTCGATCTTGATGAGGCCGTCGCCCTGGCACGCCTCGCAGCGGCCGCCCTTGACGTTGAAGCTGAAGCGGCCGGGCTTGTAGCCGCGCGCCTTTGACTCGGGCAGGCCGGCGAACCAGTCGCGGATCTGGGTGAAGGCGCCGGTGTAGGTCGCGGGGTTGGAGCGGGGCGTGCGGCCGATCGGCGACTGGTCGATGTCGATCACCTTGTCGAGCTGCTCGAGCCCGGTGATGTTGCTGCAGGGGCCGCACGGGATGCGTGCGCCGTTCAGCTGGCGCGCGGCGCCGGCGTAGAGCGTGTCGATGGTGAGGCTGGACTTGCCCGAGCCGCTGACGCCGGTGACGCAGGTGAAGGTGCCGAGCGGGAAGGCTGCGGTGACTGAGCGCAGGTTGTTGGCGGTCGCGCCGTGGACGGTGAGCTGCTTGCCGCTGCCCTTGCGGCGGGTCGGCTTGAGCGGGATCTCGCGGCGGCCGGTGAGGTAATCGGCGGTGAGGCTGTCGGTGCAGGCGAGCAGCTGGTCGAGCGTGCCGGCGCAGACCACTTCGCCACCATGGACTCCGGCGCCGGGGCCCATGTCGATCACATGGTCTGCGGTGCGGATCGCTTCCTCGTCATGCTCGACCACGAGCACGGTGTTGCCGAGGCCGCGCAGGCGCTTCAGCGTCTCTAGGAGGCGGTCGTTGTCCTTCTGGTGGAGCCCGATGCTCGGTTCATCCAGCACGTATAGGACTCCGGAGAGGCCGGAGCCGATCTGCGACGCGAGGCGGATGCGCTGGCTCTCGCCGCCGGACAAAGTGCCGCTGGTGCGGTCGAGGTGGAGATAGTCGAGGCCGACATTGTGGAGGAAGCCGAGGCGCTCGTTGATCTCCTTGAGGATCGCCTTGGCGATCTCGTTCTGGGTGGCGGTGAGCTTTTCGTGGAGCGAGGCGAACCAGGTGAGCGCGTCGGCGACCGAGCGGCGTGAGCTTTGCGAAATGTCCTCGCCGGCGATCTTGACGCTAAGCGCTTCGGGCTTGAGCCGGGCGCCGTGGCAGACCTCGCACGGTTGCGAGCTCTGGTAGCGCGACAGCTCCTCGCGCATCCATGCGGAGTCGGTCTGGAGCATTCGGCGGTTGAGGTTTCCGATCACGCCTTCAAACGGCTTCTTGACCTCGTAGCTGCGCTTGCCGTCGATAAAGCGGAGCGTGACCGGGCGACCGTTGGTGCCGCGCAGGATCACCTCGCGCGCTTCCTCAGGCAGATCCTTCCAGGGGACGTTGAGGTCGAAGCTGTAGGCGCGGGCGAGGCTGCTCAGCACCTGCATGTAGTAGGGGCTTGGCGGGTTCGACTTGGCCCAGGGCACGACCGCGCCCTTGGCGATTGACAGCGCGTGGTTGGGGACGACGAGGTCCTCGTCGAAGACCAGCTTCTCGCCGAGTCCGTCGCAGGCGGGACAGGCGCCCTGCGGCGCGTTGAACGAGAAGAGGCGCGGCTCGATCTCGGCGATGGTGAAGCCGGAGACGGGGCAGGCGAATTTCTCGGAGAAGATGATGCGGCCGGGCGGCGCATAGTCGAGCTTCATGCCGCTCTTCCCCCCTCCCGCATTGCGGGAGGGGCCGGGGGAGGGATTGTCATCAACAGGACCGCCGTCGGACAGGCCCTCCCCTAACCCCTCCCGCGAGCGGGAGGGGGATGGGTCCGCGGGATCAAGATAGACCAGGCCCTCGCCGAGCTTGAGCGCAGTCTCGAAGCTGTCGGCGAGGCGCGGCTCGATGCGTTCGCGGACGACGATGCGGTCCACGACGACTTCGATGTCGTGCTTGTACTTCTTGTCGAGCGCGGGCGCGTCTTCGATGGGGTAGAACTGGCCGTCGATGCGGACCCGCTGGAAGCCCGCCTTCTGCCATTCGGCGAGCTCCTTCCTGTACTCGCCCTTGCGGCCGCGGATAACCGGCGCAAGGAGGTAATGGCGGCTGCCTTCGGCCAGAGCCATCACGCGGTCGACCATCTGGCTGACCTGCTGCGCCTCGATCGGGAGGCCCGTCGCGGGCGAATAAGGGACGCCAACGCGCGCCCAGAGCAGGCGCATGTAATCGTAGATTTCGGTGACGGTCGCGACGGTCGATCGCGGGTTGCGGCTGGTGGTCTTCTGCTCGATCGAGATAGCGGGCGAGAGGCCGTCGATATGCTCGACGTCCGGCTTCTGCATCATTTCGAGGAACTGGCGCGCGTAGGCCGACAGACTTTCGACGTAGCGGCGCTGCCCCTCGGCGTAGATCGTGTCGAAGGCGAGCGAGGATTTGCCCGAGCCGCTCAGTCCGGTGATGACCGTCAGGCTTTCGCGCGGGATTTCGACGTCGATCCCTTTCAGATTGTGCTCGCGGGCACCTCGAACGGAAATATGGGTCAGCATCGGCGGCTTCGTTCCAGCTTTGTTCTAGTTAAATGAGCCGCCCCTCGGGGTCAACGCGGCACTGCCCTGCCATATGGGGATTTGGCCGCCGGATTCCTACAGCTGATCCGGCTGGGGTTAGATCATTCCGCAGAACGGCGGCGCGTTCTTATCGGCGCAGACGTCGGGCTTGGTGTGCGTGGTCTTCCAGTAGCGCATGAGTCCGAGGCGCTGGAGCAGGGCGGGGAAGGATGGATCCCGCCGGGCAGCATCGAGAGGCGGTTCCCACAGGACTGCGCGAGCGAGGCCGGTCCCGTTCTTCGCTGCCTGCTCGATCTTCTGCAGCGCTCCAGCCGGCGATCCGAGGAGCGCGAGCAAGTTCGCCTCGAGTTCGGTATTCATCGTTGCGTGCGCCTGTAGCCGCTGCGCCGCTTCAGTCTTCGCCTGTGCCGAGCCGGACGCGAGCGCCTGAAAGGCGCCGCCGATCGCCTGACGAAAGGCCGCGCTGCCGGGCAGTTTCGGATCGAAGACGATCTTGGCGGCCGCTGCGTAATCACCGGTGATGGGCGCCGCCTGAACCGTCATCTCCTGCCGAGCGGTCGGATCGGGATCGAGATCGGCGGCGGCGTCGAACGCTTGCTTCGCGGCATCGGGAGAGCCGTCTGCGAGAAGGGCATCGGCCAAAGCGAACTGCGTCGGGCCGTTCAGCGGAAGCACCGAAACCCCCGCTCGGAACTGTGCGATCGCGTCCTTGATGCGGCCGGTTTCGGCGAGGAAGGTCCCGTAGATATGATGTTCGCATCCGCACGGAAGCGGTCGCGCGCTAAGTGCCTTCTTGAGCAGCTGCTCCTGCGCGGTCAGGTCATATTTATCGAGGAGCATCGCCTTGTAGGCGTAAGCCTCGCTGTTGGTCGGGTCGATCGCGACCGCCCGGTCTGCAGCGTTCAGCGCCTCCTTGCGGGCGGCCGAGTCCCTTTCGCCCGAGCCGAGCCATGCGCCAACGCCCGAGACCGCCACGCCCGACCAGCCCCAGGAAAAGTCGGGAGCCAAGGCCACTGCCTTCCGGGCAGAATTCAGCGCCTTGTCGGCGGTGGGGCCATCCTGCCCCTGGCAATAACCAAGATAGGGGACGAGCACGTTGTCCGGCATGGGCTTGGGATAGGTGGAGGCGCCGAACAGCCCGCATCGCACCACCATGCTGCTCTCGACCGCGGCGAGATGCGGAACGCGCGCGAGGAGCGCCGCGTCGTAGGAATAAGCGTTCGACCACAAGGCCGTGCCCGTGCGCTCGTTCGTGAGCCGCACGAAGACCTTGATCTTGTCCGCTTCACGCCGGATCGTTCCGGTCAGCGCATAAGCGGGCGTGTTGCCGGGCGGCGGCGCTGACGCAGTCGAAACGGAGACCACGCCGTCGTCGTTGAAGGCGGCATTGATCTCGTCCGCGAGGGCCTGCGGCATGCTTGCCGGGAGGTCAGGGGAAAGGCGCTGAAAGCCGGCGAGCCGCACCTGCATGGTATGCGCAGCCCCCGTACTGCCACGAAGCATTACCCACGCTCCAATGCCGATCAGCGCAAGCACGAACACGGACGCAACGACGAGGAGCGGCGTTCGTGACGGGACAACGGCGCGGCGCCGTGGCTCGGACGGCGTGCGCGGCGGGGCTTCGTCGGAGGAACCGCTGACTTGCTCGATCTTCCGAACCAGAGCGTCGATCGACCTGTCCCAGCTCTCGAACGCGTCGATCCACTGGCGCGTCGAAAGCTCGTACGCGAAGGCGTCGCTCGGTTCGACATCCTCGATCCTGAGCGCCATCACCGGAATGCGATAGCGGCTGGCGAGCGACAGCTCCTTCTTGATCTCGTCGCTATTGTTGGCGGCGTCCGAGAAAACGAGCACCATCGCGCGCGAGCCGCGGAGCGCCCGAACGATCGACTCCTGGTAATTCTCGCCCGGTTCGACATCGCGGGTCGAGATCCAGCATTTGACTCCGCGGCGCTCGATCGCCTTGCAGACGGAGAGCGCTTGTTTGCGGTCGGCCGTGGCATAGCTGACGAAGACCGGCCGCTCCTGGCGGTCGCTCTCACTGGCCAGAGTCTCCGGTTTGTTCACGGCGTGCCCCCTCGCCCGAAAGCGAATGTTTACGGCCGCTTGCGGCCGATGGGAAGCGCCTGACGCGTCGGCGCGTCGACGGTTCAGTAAAGTCGGTAGGTCTCGATAGGTTCGTAATGTGCGCCGTGTCGCGACAGGCGGCTTTCGAACAGGATGAAGCAGTCGACGGTGAACGGCTGCGACGACAGGCCGCGGCGGCGCTCGAGGAAGTCGTGCACTTCGCGCGTGCGGCGGCCTTTCCAGCGGGCAAGGGTGATGTGCGGGTGGAACGTGCGGCGCTCGGGTTCGAGGCCGATCGACTGGCACCTGCGCTCGACCTTGGCGGCGAGCGCGGCGAGCGGCGCTTTCGGCTCAACCCCGGCCCATAGAGCACCCGAGCTGCGCTGCTCGAAGCGGCCGACCCCGGCGATCCGGAGCTTGAACTTCTCCGAGTGAAGCCGTCCGAGCGCGTCGGCGAGGTCGTCGGCTGCGGGTCGTTCGACTTCGCCGACGAAGCGCAAGGTGATGTGAAGCTGCTCGTCGTCCTGCCAGCGGAAGTCGGCGCTCTGGTCCATCGCGTCGACGAGGAGGTCGCGGATGGGCTCCGGCGGCCGGACGGCGACGAACAGGCGATGCATAAGCGTTAAATGCGGTCGCGGACCGATGCGATCCAGCGCCGGGTCAGCTCGACGGTATCGGCGGGGAGATCGTCGATCGGGAATTCACCGACGCGCTCAATCTCCAGCAGCCATTTGTGCGGCCGGTACTCCACGTCCTCGACGATCAGGAGCGCGGCGAGGTCGCTCTTGTAATCGACCACATGCTCGAGCTCGCAGGCGAGGCGCACGCGGCCGTGTGCGGTCATCCCGATCTCCTCGCGTAGCTCGCGCAAGCCCGCTTCCTCGGCACTTTCGTCGCGGTGGCGGCCGCCGCCTGGAGCACGCCAGCCTGGCGAGTAGCGGTGCTGGACCAGGATCAGCTTGCGCTCCGGCGTAAGCGCCAGGCAGTGAGCGCCCAACGTGTGCGGGCGGCGCACGAACCAAGTGAGCCGAAGCAGCTTGTACGCCGTCGTAACCGCGACCCGGAGGAAGGCGTCAACGGCCCTGATCAGGGCAGATCCACCCCGCCCTCGGCAGGGCCGGCGCTGAGCTGGGGCCCGGCAGGAACCGTGATCGGCTGCAGCCCGGCGGCGGCGAGACGGCGGTTGAGCGCTTCAAGGTCGCTGGTCTTGACCTGCTGCCACGCGGCCCAGTCGGCATTCACCTGGGCCATCGTCGCGATCGCTGTCTGGCGAAGCGCCAGGGTAGGCGCGGCGTCGCTGCCCTCGGCCGAGGTTTCAAGCGCGGCCAGCGTGCCGCTCTCGCTGCCGAAGCCCGCGTGCGGATCGGACGGCGGCGTCAGCTTGGCCGCGAGCGCCTTGGCCTCCGCTAGCAGCGACGGGTCCTTGACCTCGGCGATGCGCCTGGCGAGTTCGTCGCGTACGGCCTTGGTCTCGGCATAGCCGCGCCACGCGATCTCCATCGGCGCATAGAGGCTTTCGGAGAATTGGCGCGCCGCGGTGTAGTCGGCGTTGATCACCCGCGGATCGGCGGCGATGTCGATTGGTACCGACTGGCTCTGGCCGTCAACGGTGAGGACGGCGGTATAGCGGCCGGGCTCGACCAGCTGGCCGCGCGGATCGAGGGGAGTGTCGAGACCCCAGACGGCGGCAATCGTGTAATTATATTCGATCGCCTTCGGACGCGGGCGGCGCATGTCCCAGACCCAGCGGTGCTCGCCGGGAGCGGCGGACAAGGTCGGCTGCGGCTTCACCCAGCCCGCCTGGAAATAGCGGTCGGCGGGGAGGTTCTCCGGCGCGTCAGCGCTCGAGAAATGCCGCACAACCGCACCGGCGCTGTCGCGGATGTCGAGCGTGACGGGGCCGTGCGGCGCGCTGCCGAGCCAGTAATCGATGACCGCGCCTTCCGGCGGATTCTGGCCGACGGCAGTCTCGGGGGTGAGCGGCGTGTCGTGGTTGTTGTCGAAGCGCACGCGCGCGGCTGGTGCGGGCGTGAACAGACGGTAGGCCTGGCTCGCCGTCGCCGGCTGAAGCTGTCGGAGCAAGGCGAGGTCGCCGAGCACCCAGATCGCGCGGCCCTGGGTCGCCGCGATCAGGTCGTCGCCGTGGACGAGCAGGTCGCGCGCCCAGGCGGTCGGAAGGTTCTGCTGCAGCGGCTGCCAATCGTTGCCGTCGTCGAAACTGACGAACACACCGGTCTCGTTGCCGGCGTAGAGCAGGCCAGGCGCGACGGGGTCGGCGCGGACGGCGGTGACCACCTGTCCGGCCGGCAGGCCGCGGGTGATCTCGGTCCAGCTCCGCCCACCGTCGTGGGTGTGGAAGATGTGCGGCGCCCAGTCATCGATCCGGTGCCCGTCGACGGCGACATAGCCGGCGTTCGGATCGAGGCTGGAAATGTCGATGCTCGCGATCTTGCTCCACGGGCGAATCTCGGGAAGCGTCGTCTGGGCCCAACTCGCGCCGCCGTCGCGGGTCATGCTGACGATGCCCGTGTCGCTTCCGGTCCATACCTCGGCAGGTGAATTGGGCGAAGGCTGGATCGAGACGATGGTGCCGTAGCCGCACGGGAGCGCCGCCTCGAGAGTCACGTCGCCGCCGCAGTTGGTCGCGCCCGCGCGCTTGCCGACGAGATCGGGGCTGATGATCGACCAGCTGTTGCCCTGGTCGGTGCTCTTGAACAGCACGTCGCCGCCTTCGTAGAGCGCCGGCGGCCCCGACTGCGACGCGACGAGCGGAGTCACCCAGTTGAAGTGATGCGCAAC
>JABFXK010000204.1 GCA_013361785.1 Sphingomonas sp. | reverse complement strand
GCATGGATGCACCGGATAGAGAATTCGTGCTCGTGGGGAGCCTTGAAGCGCTGAAAGCGAAGGGCCGGCTGGTCGTGCATGGTGGCGATCGTCCGATCCTCATCCTCTACGACCGGGGGCGCATCTTTGCCCTCGATAATCGTTGTCCGCACATGGGCTTTCCGCTCGAGCGAGGGACTGTCGAGGACGGCATCCTGACCTGCCATTGGCACCACGCGCGCTTCGACCTGGAAAGCGGCTGCACCTTCGACCTCTGGGCCGACGATGTACCAAGCTGCGCGGTCGAAGTGCGCGATGGTGACATCTGGGTGGCGACCACGTTCAGTCATTCCGATCAGGCGGTTTACTGGCATCAGCGGCTCGCAGACGGCCTCACGCATGATCTCGGACTCGTCATCGCCAAGGCCGTGCAAGGGCAGCTCGCGGCCGGTGTGCCGGAGGCGGACATCTTGCGGCAGGCAGCGCTGTTCGGGGCGCGCAATCGTGATGGCTGGAGCGTCGGTCTCACGATACTGACTGCGCTCGGCAATCTCCTGCCCGTGCTCGCAAAAGACGACGCCTGGCTCGCGCTCTTCCACGGCGCGCGCCATGTCGCGGCGGACTGCGACGGCGAGGCGCCGCGGCGGGAGCGTGCGCCGCTCGGAAGCCGGCCGGAGCCAGCGACGCTCAAACGTTGGCTGTGCCTTTGGACCGACGTGCGCCATCGCGAGGCGGCCGAGCGCACGTTGTTGACGGCGATCGTCGCGGGTCTCTCGCCGGCCGTGCTCGCCGATGCCCTGCTGTCGGCTGTAACCGGGCGGACCTTCGCCGACACCGGCCATGCGCTCGACTTCATCAACAAGGCGTTCGAATGCCTGGATCTCATCGGCTGGGAGCACGCGTCGGCGTTGCTGCCTGCGATCGTCGCGCAGATGGTGACCGCCCGTGGCGCCGAGGAATCGACCGCCTGGCGACAGCCCATCGATCTCGTCGCGCTGTGTGACGAGTCAGCAAGCGAAATGGCGCAGCTCTTCGCTGCCGGGCGCGGCTTGCAGGGCTGGTCGAAGCACGCGGCGCTCGCGCGGGAACTGCTCGGCGAACATCCAGCGAAGATCGTCGATGCGCTGAAGGCTGCGATCCGCGCGGGCGCCACCCCTGCCGATCTGGGACAGTCGCTCGCCTATGGAGCGGCGCTGCGCGTGGCCCGCTTCGGCAACGCCAACGAGCACGCGGACTGGGAGACGGCGCACCATGTCTTCACCTATGCCAACGCGCTCCACCAGATGTTGAGGCGGATCGGAAACGCGGGCACCGGCGGCGACGTCACGGCCGTGCGGGCCATCATGCACGGCGCGATGGCGCTCTACCTTGCCCGTTATCTGAATGTCCCGCCGGCCCGCATTCCGGGCGAGGGCAACGATCAGTCCGATGACCTCCCCGCCGAGGAAGAGGCGATCCGCACCGCGCTGCTCGACGCGTTCGACCGGCAGCGGCAGGTCGATCTCGCGGCAAGGCTGGTTGCACGGCATCTCGCGCTCGGCCATCCGCCAGAAGCGCTGGTCGCCACGCTCGCGTTCGCGGTGCTGCGCGAAGATGCAGGCTTCCATGCCTATCAAATGCTCGAGGCAGGCGCCCGGCAATTTTCGGTGTGGGGCAACACCGGAGAGGGTCGCCATATTATTGTTGCGACCGCCCGCTATCTCGCGGCCCATTCGCCGACTGAACGCAAGGCCCTGCAAACGGCCGACATCGCGCAGCGCTTGATGAAAGGCGGTGAGCTACACATAGCGCACTAGCGGGATCATGCGACTAAGAATTGCGATTTCTTCTGCGTTATTAGATTCGCTCGGCGACCTGGACTCGTTCCGGTTCATTAGCCGAAGTCACATATACCGCAAGCAACTGACCGAGGGTATCAGCCGCCATGTGTACCTTGCTGCCGCGCTGTGGTGCGTTGCTGTCCATCGGTGTCAGATAGGAAACCACGAAACTCCACTCTTCATCTGATTTCCCTAACAGCTCTAGTCAACCGCCGCGAAAAGCCTTCGCTATTTCGGCGACAAGTTGGTGTTGCTGATAAGGCTTGCGTAGGCGTGGAATGTCTACCTCCGCTCCCTTCGGCAGATCGGCGTAACCGGTGGCAAGAAGGATCGGAAGATTCGGCCTCAACTCACGAGCCGCTTTCGCAAGCTGCAAACCCGTCATTCTGGGCATCGAATAGTCGGTAATCAGAAGATCGACCTTATGCCCTTCCCTGAGAATCTCGAGAGCTTTTGCGCCCGAGTTGGCTTCAATGACGTTGTGTCCCAGATCCTCAAGCAGATATGCAGTGCTTGTCGCGATCAATGCATCATCGTCAACCACCAGAATGGTAGCTCGCGCCGAGGCGCTCGCACTGCCTTTCGATTCAGGCTCCGCCGATGGAGGCGCGGCCGGAGAGTCGGAAGTAACGGGCAGCCACAACTCTGCCTGCGTTCCGCGACCGGGCGTGCTTGCTAGCCGCAGGGCCCCATGGAGTTGGAGCGCGAGGCCGTGAATCATCGAGAGTCCGAGACCGGTGCCTTTGCCAACTTCCTTCGTCGTGAAGAAAGGCTCTGCCGCCTTCGAGAGTGTCATCTTATCCATGCCCTGCCCGGTGTCACTGACAGTCACGCGCACATAGGCGCCGGTCGCGAGGTCCACCTGTTCAGACGCATGGATCACATCGACATGGATCGAGACCGTACCACCCTCAGGCATGGCATCGCGAGCGTTGACGACCAGATTGAGAAGCGCAAGTTCGACCTGGTTTGCGTCCGCCAGCGTATACGGCAGCTGCTCCGGCAAGTCGAGTCGAAGTTCAATCTGGGCCCCGATCGAACGCTCGAGCAGGTCAGTCATCCCCCGAACCAGGCCGCAGAGATCAGTCGGCTCGACTCTCAGGTCCTGCTGCCGGGCGAACGCCAAAAGACGCTGTGTCAGCGCCGCGCCGCGTTGTGTGCCCCGAAGCGCTCCATCAATAAGGCGCAGGGTCTTCTCCTCCCCGGGAACCTGCTTGCGCAGCAGTTCAAGGTTGCCCATGACCGCCATCAGCAGATTGTTGAAGTCATGCGCCACGCCACCTGTCAATTGCCCGATCATTTCCATTTTTTGGACTTGGCGGAGGAGCTCTTCCGTGCGTTCGCGTTGCTGGATCTCTTCTAGCACCGCCCGATGGGCGTGCTCCAACTGGATGGTTCGCTCAAGAACCTTCGCTTCGAGCGTCTCATTGAGGCGGCGCAGATTTTCTTCAGCGGTTTTTCGCTCGCTGATGTCGGATAACACGCCAACCAGCCGCCTGGCATTGCTGGCCCGCTCGTGCACGAGCCGGGCACGAAGCTCAGCCCAATGCGAGGTCCCGTCGGGCC
>JABFXK010000191.1 GCA_013361785.1 Sphingomonas sp. | reverse complement strand
GCGCCGGCCGCCTGGCCGCGGCGATTCATGATGCGCTGGTGCCGCACGTCGTCCCGGGCGTTTCGACCCAGGAGCTGGACGAGATCGTTCACGGGCTGACGCTCGAAGCCGGCGCAGTGCCTGCCACGCTCGGCTACCGCGGCTACACCAAGAGCAGCTGCATCTCGATCAATCATGTCGTCTGTCACGGAATTCCGGGTGAAAAGACACTGAAGGACGGCGATATCGTGAATATCGACGTGACCCCGATTCTTGACGGCTGGCACGGCGATACGAGCCGCATGTATCTGGTCGGAGACGTACCGCTGAAGGCACGCAAGCTGGTCGACGTCACTTACGAATGCCTGATGCTCGGACTTGAGCAGGCCAAGCCGGGCAATCATCTGGGCGACATCGCCAACGCCATTCAGCGCCACGCAGAAGGGAGCCGCTACAGCGTCGTCCGCGACTTTTGCGGTCACGGCGTCGGTCGCGTGTTCCACGACAGCCCCGAAGTCGTCCATGCCGGCCGCCCTGGCAACGGCCCTGAGCTTAAGCCCGGGATGATCTTCACAGTCGAGCCGATGATCAATATCGGCCGCGCCGACGTGAAGGTGCTCGAGGACGGCTGGACCGCAGTCACTCGCGACCGCTCGCTCTCTGCGCAGTTTGAGCATTCGATCGGAATCACCGACACCGGCTGCGAGATCTTTACCAAGAGCCCGGCCGGTCTTGATCGACCGCCCTACGCCTGAGCAGGGATAGCTGGCCGCCGCAGCGTGAACAGGAAAGCGACGACCAGCCCGAATAGGAAGTTCGACAGGCTCGTTTCGACGGCGTGATAGAAGCGAATATTGGGCGGCATGAACGGATTGTCGGGAAGCAAGGGCGCTACTCCGCCGATCACCGAATAGACGAGCGCCAAGACAAGAGGTGCGCCGCGCAGGCCGCTCTTCAGGAGTGGGTAGACAGCCCCGACGAAGATCAGCGACCGCAGCACCTGCACCGCCGAGACGGCATAGGCAGGCGGGATCGTGCGGGTCGTCGCGTAAAAGTCCGCGATATAGGGATAAACCAAGCTTCCGGCGGTCCAATAGAGTATCTCATAAGCAACCACGACCATGAGAAGAGTGGCCGGCGTGAACCCGCCTTCCGCCCAGGCCCGACCAGCAGCGTTGTTCCAGCGGCCCGAGAGAAGAACGGCGAGCGGAGAAAGAATCGCGAAGACAAGAGCTGCCGGGATCGCTGCGGCAGCGAGCTCGCGCAGCTGCAAGACCCTGAAAAACAGCGCTTCGATCAGATTGTTTGCCGAGCCGACGATGAAGCCCAGCAGGAAGAGCATCAGGACTAGGCGTAATCCGGTCGCCGACGAGGCCCGCGCGACCATCCAGAGCACCAGGAAATTGAGCAGAAGGTACAGGCCAAGCATCATCGCGGACGATTTCCCCGTTGGGCATGTGCATTACAGTATTACCTCTGTAATACACTGACGATGCGATTGGAATGCGAAAAGGTTGCGTGACATTCACCTAACTTATTGACACTAATGTAAGCCGATGAGAGGCTGAATCCATTGGGGATTTAGGAGATCATGGCGACCTTCCGGCACAAGATTGCCATCGAACCGGCGGACATCGACCACATGGGTCATGTCAATAATGCCGTGTACCTCAAATGGGTGCAGGAAGCGGTGGTCGATTATTGGAGCAGCGTCGCACCGCCAAGCGTGGTCGCGGAGCATCTGTGGGTCGCGCTCAAGCATGAGATCACCTACCTCAGGCCAACCTTTCTCCAGGATAATGTGGTCGCGGAGGTGATCGCCGAGAAGGTCGAAGGCGCCCGCGCCTTCTTTCGCACCGTGCTCCGCCGCGGCGACGAAGTGCTAAGCGAGATCTCGAGCTGCTGGTGCTGCCTCGATGCCGCGACGAAACGGCCGGCGCGACTTGCCCGGGAGATCGTCGGACGATTTCTTCCGCCTTCCACTTGATCACGAAGCTTGGCCGACGCTCTCTCATGGTCCTTGACGTCGAGCCCGGACGCGGCGTCGACCGCACCGCGGACGTTGGTTAGGCCGCGGCCGCTTTGCCGATCGCATCCCAGCCGGCGGTAAGCTTCTTCGCTGTCTCTACATCGGCCGGAAAATCGACCTCGCCCCACTCTTCGCCGTTGATGTCGAGCGTCCAGATCTCGCTGCTCTGGGCGAGGCGGTGGATCACCCGAAGGTACCAGATGGTCGTGCCCTCGGGCGTGCGGATGGCTCGCTCGATCGCTTCTCGGAAGCATTCGGCGCCGCCGGCGCGAAAGGCGATCAGCCCGATCGATTCGGCGTTGACGATGCTCGGCTCCAGCCTCTTGCCGATCGCCTTCAGGCGCCCGTCCGCCTCGACCACCTTCATGTCGTCCTCGTCATATGAGGACTTACGGTCGATGGTGGCACAGATACCCTGACGATCGTTCGCCAGCACGCGCTGCATCAACCGGTTCGAAACGAGCGTGTCGCCGTTCCAGACCAGGCAATCGCCGCTCAGCTCCTCTCGTGCGATGTAGAGCGAACCGGTATTGTCGGCGACCTTGTAGAAGGGATTGTAGATCGTTCGCACCTCCGGTCCCTCGCTCCGCCGCGCGATCGTCGCGTTCACCAGCTCGTCTTCGAAGCCGGTGACGACCACCGCCTCGTTGACGCCGTTCGCCTTGAGTGTGTCGAGCTGGCGGTCGAGCAGGGTGCGGCCGTTGAACTCGATCAGGCACTTGGGCTTCTCGTCGACGATATGACCGAGGCGCGAACCCTGGCCCGCCGAAAGAATGATGGCTTTCATGTCGCCTCGCGCACTGCCTTCCAAATGCGGCGGCGATTGGGCATTAGCTTCGCAGCCGCAATGGGGAGAGCCGCGTGAAAAAAATCGAAGCGATCATCAAGCCCTTCAAGCTCGACGATGTGAAGGACGCACTGCACGAGGTCGGCGTCTCCGGAATTACGGTTGCCGAGGTCAAGGGCTTTGGCCGACAGAAAGGTCATACCGAGCTCTACCGCGGCGCCGAATATGTGATCGACTTCCTGCCCAAGGTGAAGATCGAGGTGGTGGTCGAGGACACGCTCGTCGACAATGTCTGCGAAGCGATCGAAAATGCGGCGCGAACCGGGCGGATCGGCGACGGCAAGATCTTCGTATTCGACGTCGAGCAGGCGATCCGAATCCGCACCGGTGACCGCGGGAGCGACGCCATCTGACTCATCCCAGCGAGTGCCGAATCAGCGCAATGCCGACGTCTTGCGCCTGACCGATTCCGGCACTCGATCCTCCAAGCCGCTTGACCTCCAGCCAAATGGTGAAAAACTCACCCGAAACGTGGCATAATGAATGCGACGCAGTGCCGAAGGACGTAATGAGTACTAA
>JABFXK010000224.1 GCA_013361785.1 Sphingomonas sp. | reverse complement strand
ACATCGAGCTGGATCGGCCAGGCGGCAGCGCCCTGGCCGGCGACGAGCGGTTCGCAGTGGAAATATTTGCTGGCGAGCACTTCGAGATTGTGGAGCGCGCGCGGCACGACGGTGCCGATGATGACCGCGTCGACCGCATCCTTCGAAAAGCCTTCGAGCTCGAGCAGCTGATGCAGCCACACGGCATATTGGTCGGCGGTCCGGCGGGCGTCCGTCGCAATCCGCCAACGCGCCTTGATCTGGCCCCCGTCCACAAGGGCGAAGACGAGGTTGGTATTGCCGGCATCGATGGCGAGCAGCATGGCCGCGCTCCTACCGGCGCTCGGACCTGTTCACAACTCGACGTCGCCAGCGCGGACGATCTCGAGCGTGCCGTCGTCCTTCCTCAGGCGGAGGCCGCCGTCGGACTCGATCCCGTCGAAGCGCCCGCTGACCATCTCGTCGCTGCTCGAATGCACCGTCAGCCGAGTGCCGATCGGGTGCCCGCGGGCGAGCCACGCCTGCGCGATCAGAAGCGGCTCGCTTTCGCGCCAGAGTTTGAGCAGGCGCTCGAATGAAGCCGCGAGCAATGACGCAAACGCCTGTGGGGTGATTCGGCCCGAGAGCGACGCGCATTCGCGGCCGGTCAGCTCCGGGGCCGCGGCGAGATTCACGCCGAAGCCGACGACTACACGATCGCCGCTGCGCTCGAGCAGGATCCCGGCGAGCTTGCGTCCTAGCAGCAGCAAATCGTTGGGCCATTTTAGCATCAGCGCCTCGCCGGGCACGGCCACGTCGAGGGCCTCGATCAACGCGAGGCCGGCGATCAGCGACAGCGTTTGCGGGGGCGGATCGCCGGCGCGAAGATCGACCAAAGTACTGCCGTAGAAATTGCCCGTGGACGAAACCCAGGCACGGCCCTGCCGTCCCCTGCCCCAAAGCTGCTCGAGCGAGACCAGCCAGTCACCTTCATGGGCTTCCGGATCGGCTATGAGGTCGGCGTTGGTCGAGCCGGTACGCTCGACGATGCGGATGCGGCTCAGAAGAGCGACCCCGCGGCGCGATCGGTGAGCGAGCTCAGCGGACCGATGAGAAGATAGCCGAGCGGCGAGACGATGATCGCGGCGATGAGGATCAGCAGGGCCTGGATCGGCTCGCGCACCCGCGCATAGGGTGGCGCCGGCTCGTCCATGTACATGACCTTCACGATCTTCAGATAATAGTATGCGCCGATCACGGTGCCGAGGATCGCCGCGACCGCGAGGGCGACATAGCCCGTCTGCACCGCCGCGGTGAACACCAGCAGCTTCGGCCAGAAGCCGAACAGCGGCGGGATGCCGGCAAGGCTGAACATGAAGATCGCGAAGGCTGCGGCAAGACCCGGCCGGGTCTGTGACAGGCCGGACAGACTGCCGATGTCCTCGACTGGCTGGCCCTCCGCGTCGCGCATCCAAAGCACGCACAGGAACGCGCCGATGGTCATCACGACGTAAACAGCCATGTAGAACAGCACCGCCGACGTTCCACGCGGACCGGCGGCGGCGAGGCCGACCAGCGCGAACCCGACATTGTTGATCGACGAATAAGCGAGCAGTCGCTTGATGTTGGTCTGGCCGTAAGCGGCGATGGCGCCCAGGAAAATCGACGCGAGTGCCGCGAAGATCACGATCTGCCGCCAGGCGTCGGTCGCCGGGGCGAGCGCGACGATGCACACGCGGGTGGCGAGCAGGACCGCCGCGACCTTCGGCGCCGAGGCGAAGAAGGTCGTGACCGGCGTCGGCGCGCCTTCGTAGACGTCGGGCGTCCACATGTGGAACGGCACCACGCTCGCCTTGAACGCGAGGCCGGCGAGCAGGAAGACGAGCCCGAACAGCAGCCCGAGCGACGGCGCACCGCGCGCGAAGGCTGCCGCGAGGCCGGTGAAGTTCGTGGTTCCGGCGAACCCGTAGAGCAGCGAGATTCCGTAGAGCAGGATCCCGCTCGCGAGCGCTCCCAGCACGAAATATTTGAGGCCAGCCTCAGCCGAGCGCTCGTCGGTCCGTCGGTAGGAAGCGAGGACGTAGCCCGCGAGGCTGTTGAGCTCGAGGCCGACATAGAGGGCGATGAGGCTGGTGGCCGACACCATCACCCCCATGCCGACGGCCGCGAAGACGATCAGCACGCCATATTCCGCCGAATGCTCGGTGCCGCGCTCGAACCAGCCATGCGCGGCGATGATCGCGACCGCCGCCGCAGGGTACATAATCGCGCGGCCGAAGCTCGCGAACAGGTCTTCGGTGACCAGCCCGTCGAACACCGGCCCGGCGGGTGACGGCGCGCCAATCAGCGCCACCGTGGCGCCAAGCAGCAGGAGGACGCACAGCCAGCTCACGACTCCCGAAGCGCGGCGCGGAACGAAGGCCGCGGCGATCATCATGATCGTTCCGCCGATCGACAGGATCAGCTCGGGGAGGAGCGCGGCAAAGCGGCCCATCAGTGCGTCGCTCCCATTTGCATGTGCATCGGCGGCAGGGTCAGGTGCGAATCTCCAGCTGGAGCGACGCCGTCGAGCCTCGCGACGATCCGTCCGACGTCGTTTCGGATCGGACGGATGAAGCTCTCCGGATAGACGCCCATCCACAGCACCGCGAGGGCGATCGGGGCAAGCAGCCACCATTCGCGCGTTGACAGGTCGACCATCGCCGCCGCCTCAGCCGTGCGCGCTTCACCGAAGCAGATGCGCCAGTAGAGCCACAGCATGTAGGCGGCGCCCAGGATGATGCCCGTCGTCGCGGCAATCGCTCCCCAGCTCAACGCGTGGTAAGTGCCGATCAGGCTCAGGAACTCGCCGATGAAGCCGCTGGTGCCGGGCAGACCGACGCTGGCCATGGTGAACAGCATGAACAGCAGGGCATAGCCGGGCATGTTGTTCGACAGCCCGCCGTAGACCGCGATCTCACGGGTATGCAGCCGGTCGTAAATCACCCCGACGACGAGGAACAAAGCGCCCGAGACGAGGCCGTGGCTCAGCATCACGACCATCGCGCCTTCGATGCCCTGACGGTTCATCGCGAACAGGCCGAAAGTGACGAACGCCATGTGAGCAACCGACGAATAAGCAATCAGCTTCTTCATGTCGCGCTGAACGAGGGCGACGAGGCTGGTGTAGACGACCGCGATTCCCGAGAAAACGAACATGAGGGGCACGAACTCGGCCGACCCATCCGGGAACATCGGCAGCGAGAAGCGGACGAAGCCGTAGCCACCGAGCTTCAGGAGGATACCGGCGAGAATGACCGAACCGGCGGTCGGCGCCTGGACGTGCGCGTCCGGCAACCAGGTGTGGACCGGCCACATTGGAAGCTTGACTGCGAAGCTGGCGAGGAAAGCGAGGAACAACCACGTCTGGGCCTGGCTCGAGAAATTGTAGCCCATCAGCACCGGGATCGAGGTCGTGTGCGCGGTCGCCACCATGTAGAGCATGGCGATCAGCATCAGCACCGAGCCGAGCAGGGTGTAGAGAAAGAACTTGTAGCTGGCCTTGATCCGCTCGACGCCGCCCCACACGCCGATGATCAGGTACATCGGGATCAGGCCGCCCTCGAAGAAGACGTAAAACAGAAACAGGTCCTGAGCGGCGAATACCCCGAGCATCAGCGCTTCCATGAGCAGGAAGACGGCCATGTATTCGGGCACGCGCTTCTCGATCGCCCGCCAGCTCGCGCCGATGCAGATCGGCATCAGGAAAGTGGTGAGGTTGAGGAGGACGAGCGCGATCCCGTCGATCCCCAGCGCCCAGCTGAAATTGCCGGCGATCGGGTGGAATTCGGTGAACTGCCACTGAGCGCCGTTGGGATCGTAGAGCAGCCACAGGTAAGCACTGACTCCGAGATCGATCAGCGTGGCGATCAAAGCCACCCAGCGCGCGCCGCTGGCATTCAGGAACAGCACGATCGCGCCCGCGACGAGCGGGATTGCGATCAGGATTGTCAGCAGCGGCAATCCCGTCACTTGGCCCACCAGATCGCCCAGGTCGCGGCGCCGATCAGGCCGAGCAGCATCACCAGCGCGTAGGAATAGAGATAGCCCGACTGGAAGCGGGTGGTAATGCGGTTGCCGACTCCGACCGCATAGGCGGCGCCGTGCGGGCCGAAGCGGTCGATCGTGCCTTCGTCGCCGCCATGCCAGAACAGCCGCCCGACCCACAGCGCGGGCCGGACGAAGATGCGGTCATAGAGCTCGTCAAAATACCATTTGTTGAAAACGAACTTGTAGATGCCCGGGAAGGTGGCGACGAACCGCTCGGCGGCGCCCGGGCTGCGAACGTAGTTGTTCCACGCGATCCACAGCCCGATCAGCATCGCGATCGTCGGCGAGAGCTTCACCCACAGCGATGAGGATTCCACCGCCTCGGCAAGTTCGCGGCTGAACGCGATGATGCCGTTCCAATAGTGCGGCGCGCTCTCGGCATCGACGAACACGCCATGGAAGAACTGCCCCGCGAACAAAGCGCCGATTGCGAGGAGGCAGATCGGCACGAGCATGGTGAGCGGGCTTTCGTGCGGGTGGTAGCCGGCGGTGCCGGTCACCGGCGCGTGCGCCGCGGCATGCCCGGCATCGTGCTCGCCTTCCGCTCCCTCCGGCTCGTGCACATGATGGACGGCGTGCTGGATATGCTCCGAAGCGGCCCAGCGCGGCTCGCCGAAGAAGGTCAGGAAGATCAGCCGCCAGCTGTAGAAGCTGGTCATTCCGGCGACGATCACGCCGATCCAGAAGGCCATCACGCCGGAGACGGAGCCGTTGACCCAGGCCGAGCTGATGATCGCATCCTTCGACCAGAAGCCGGCGAAGCCGATCCCGCCCGCGACGTCCAGGCCGACGCCGGTGATCGCCAGCGTGCCGATCACCATCACCCAGAAGGTGATCGGAATCTGCTTCCTCAGGTCCCCGTAAAACCGCATGTCCTGCTCGTGGTGCATGGCGTGGATCACGCTTCCCGCGCCGAGGAACAGGAGCGCCTTGAAGAAGGCGTGGGTGAAGAGGTGGAACATCGCCGCCCCGTAGGCCCCGGCGCCCGCGGCGAAGAACATGTAGCCGAGCTGCGAACAGGTCGAATAAGCGATCACGCGCTTGATGTCGTTCTGCGCGCAGCCGACCGTCGCGGCGAAGAAGCAGGTGATCGCCCCGACCCAGGTGACCACGTGCATCGCCGTCGGCGACGTCTCGAACATCGGCGACAGGCGGCAGACCATGAACACGCCGGCGGTGACCATCGTCGCGGCGTGGATCAGGGCGCTGACCGGAGTCGGGCCTTCCATCGCGTCGGGGAGCCAGGTGTGCAGCGGACGCTGCGCCGACTTGCCCATCGCTCCGACGAACAGCAGCAGGCAGAGCAAGGTCATCGTGTCGACGCGCATTCCGGCGAAGCCGATCGTCGAGCCCGCCATCGCCGGCGCCGCATGGAGGATCGCCGGGATGGACACGGTGCCGAACACAAGGAAGGTGCCGAAAATGCCGAGGCTGAAGCCGAAGTCGCCGACGCGGTTGACGACGAAGGCCTTGAGCGCCGCGGCATTGGCCGACGGCTTGTAGTACCAGAAGCCGATCAGCAGGTAGGATGCGAGGCCGACGCCCTCCCAGCCGAAGAACATCTGCACCAGGCTGTCGGCGGTCACGAGCATCAGCATCGCGAAGCTGAACAGTGACAGATAGGCGAAGAAGCGCGGCTGGCTCGGGTCCTCCTCCATATAGCCCCAGCTGTAGAGGTGGACGAGCGAGCTGACCGTCGTCACGACGACCAGCATGACGGCCGTGAGGCTGTCGACCCGCAGCGCCCAGTCGACCGTCATCGTGCCCGAATGGATCCAGGTCATCACCGGCACGAGCGCGGCCTCGGCGTGGCCGCCGATATATTGGAAGAAGATCGGCCAGCTTAAGAAAGCGCCGATGAACAAGGCGCCGGTCGTGACGGCCTTGGCCGCGGTCTTTCCAATCCAGCGTCCGCCGAGCCCGGCGATGATCGCCGCCAGCAGCGGAAGGAAGACGATGAGTTTCAGCGCCATCAGCCGCGCATCCTGTCGGCGGCGTCGACCGCGATGGTGCCGCGGCGGCGGAAGAAGATGACCAGGATCGCGAGGCCGATCGCCGCCTCTGCCGCGGCGACGGTCAGCACGAACATCGCCAGCACCTGTCCCGTGAGGTCGCCGAGGTAAGCGGAGAAAGCGACGAGGTTGATGTTCACCGCGAGCAGAATCAGCTCGATCGCCATCAGCATCAGGATCACGTTGCGGCGGTTGAGGAAGATGCCGAGCACGCCGATCGTGAACACGACCGCGGCAACGGTCAGGTAAGCACCCAAGCCGATCACAGCTTCATCCCCTCGCCCACGCCGGGCTCGGCAAGCCTAATCGCTTCACCGGGGCGGCGGCGGAGCTGCTTCCACACCTTGGGCGTGCGCGTATCGCCACGGCCCCGGTGGGTGAGCACGATCGCACCGATCATCGCCACGAGATGGATCAGCCCCGCGATCTCGAATGCGAACAAATAGCGACTGTAGAGCAAGGTCCCGAGCGCAACGATGTTCGGCACGCGCGCCGCCGGGATCGCCTGCCCGGCCATGGTGGGGCCCGCCTGGTGCGCGAAGACGGCGACCACGATCTCGCCCAGCAGCACCAGCGCGATGATGATCCCGAACGGCAGGTTGCGGGTGAAGCCGCTGCGCAAGCTCGCGAAGTCGATGTCGAGCATCATCACCACGAACAAGAACAGCACCGCGACGGCGCCGACGTAGACGATCACCAGGAGCATCGCGATGAACTCGGCGCCGACCAGCAGCATCAGCCCCGCCGCGTTGAAGAACGAGACGATCAGCCACAGCACGCTGTGGACCGGATTGCGCGCGAAAATGACCGCGATCGCCGAAGCGATCGTGAGCGTCGCGAACAGGTAAAAGGCGATGGATGCGATCAAGCGGGGAACCCTGTTGCGGCGCGCTTATCGGTAGGGGGCATCGGCGGCAAGGTTGGCGGCAATCGCCTGCTCCCACTTGTCGCCGTTGGCCAGCAATTTGCCCTTGTCGTAGAGCAATTCCTCACGCGTCTCGGTCGCGAACTCGAGGTTCGGCCCTTCGACGATCGCGTCCACCGGGCATGCTTCCTGGCACAGCCCGCAATAGATGCATTTGACCATGTCGATGTCGTAGCGGGTGGTCCGGCGGCTGCCGTCCTCGCGCGGCTTGGCCTCGATCGTGATCGCGAGCGCCGGGCAGATGGCCTCGCACAGCTTGCACGCGATGCAGCGCTCCTCGCCGTTCGGATAGCGGCGAAGCGCATGCTCACCGCGGAAACGCGGAGAGGTCGGCGCCTTCTCGTACGGGTAGTTGATCGTCGCCTTGGGCTTGAAGAAATATTTCAACGTCAGCCAATGCGCTTGGACGAAGTCCCAAAGGGCGAAGGACGTTATCGCGCGGATCATGTGAACCTCGTGAGCATCAGCCATCCGGACACGAGGACGACGAACAGGAGCGACAAGGGCAGGAAAATCTTCCAGCCGAGCCGCATCAGCTGGTCGTAGCGATAGCGCGGCACGGTCGCCTTCACCCAACCGAAGACGAAGAAGAAGAACAGCATCTTGGCGAAGAGCCAGATGATTCCGGGAATAACGTAGAGCGGCGCCCAGTCGACCGGCGGAAGCCAGCCGCCCCAGAAGATGATCGCATTCAGCGCGCACATCAGGATGACGTTCGCATATTCGCCGAGCCAGAAAAGCGCGAAGCTCATCGACGAATATTCGGTCTGGTGGCCAGCGACGAGCTCGCTCTCCGCCTCGACCAGGTCGAACGGCGTGCGGAAGGTCTCGGCCATCGAGCTGATCAGGAACACCACCCACATCGGGAAGAGCAGGAGGTTGAACCCGAAGGCGTTGACGATGCCGAGGCCGAAACCCTTCTGCATCAGCACGATGCCGCTGAGATTGAAGGTGCCGGCGTAAAGCACGACGGTGATCAGGACGAAGCCGATCGAGACTTCGTAGCTCACCATCTGCGCGGCCGCCCGAAGCGCCGAGAAGAAGGGATATTTGGAGTTGGACGACCAGCCGGCGACGATCACGCCGTAAACGCCCAAGGAGCTTGCAGCGAGGATATAGAGCAGGCCGACGTTGACGTCGGCGAGCACCACGCCGGCCTGGAACGGCACCACGGCCCAGACGATCAGAGCGACGGTGAAGGTCACGATGGGCGCGATGAGGAACAGCCCCTTGTTCGCGCTCGTGGGGATGATGGTCTCCTTGAGGAAGACCTTGAGGCCGTCGGCGAAGCTCTGGAGCAGGCCCCACGGTCCGACCACGTTCGGCCCGCGCCGGAGCGCCATCGCCGCCCAGATCTTGCGCTCGGCATAGATGATCATCGCGACGGCCAGCATCAGCGGAAGCGCGATGACGAGGATTCCGATGATCGTGGCGAGGAACCACGCCCAGCCATATTCCATGCCGTGGCTGACGAAAAAGCCGGTCATTCCGCCGCCACCTCGTAATTCAGCTTCTGCACCAGCTCCTCGGAGCAGCGGCGCAGGGTCGGGCTGTTGCGGCAGATGGCGTTCGTGAGGAAGAAGTCGGCCATCGGGTAGCGGATCGGGCCCGAGGCCTTCGCGTCCAGCTTGGGCGGCGACCAGGGCAGGTCGATGAGCCCATCGCGGCCGAGCTGGGAATATTCCTTGACCATCTGCTGGCGAAGCTGGGCGAAGCTGTCGAACGGCAGCGTCTTGCCGGCAAGCTCCGACACCGCGCGCAGGATCGCCCAGTCCTCGCGCGCCTCGCCGGGCGGGAACGCCGCTTTCTCGCCGCGCTGCACCCGGCCTTCGGTGTTGACCCAGGTGCCGTGCTTCTCGGCGTATGCGGCGCCGGGCAGCACCAGGTCGGCCTGCCGCGCGCCATTATCGCCGTGGTGACCGATATAGACCTTGTACGCCCCCTCGAGCCGGTCGGCCGGCATTTCGTCGGCGCCGAGCAGGAGCGCGAGCTCGGGCGTGGCCGCTTCGATGTCAGCAAGGCCGCCCGGCTGCGCATAACCGAGCACCAACGATGCCATCCGCGAGGCGGAGGTGTGGAGCACATTGAAGCCGTTCCACTCGCCCTTGATGAGGCCGAGCGGCTCGACCAGCGCCAGCGCGGCGCCGAAGCCGTTCGCCAGCGCACCCGGCCCGACGATCACTGCGGGACGTTCCGCCTTCGAGAATGCTTCCGTGACCGCCTTGGGCAGCTTGGCGAGCAGCTTCAAATCGTCGCCCAGCCATTCGACCTTCATCCCGAGATCGATTTCGGGCCCGATCGCGAAGACCTTGCCGCCCTTGCGCGCGACCTTGCGCACGCGGGTGGCGATCAGCGGCGCTTCCCAGCGGATGTTCGACCCGACCAGCAGCACCACGTCGGCGGTCTCGATCCCGGCAATCGTCGAGTTGAACGCGACCGCGGAAAGGCTGGTGCAGTCGTACGTCAGACCCGTCTGCCGTCCTTCGAGCAGGCTGCTCCCCCGCGCTTCGAGCAGCTTCTTCGCCGCGTACATGGTCTCGGCGTCGAGCAGGTCGCCCGCGATCGCCGCGACCTTGCTGCCTGCCGCCTTCAATCGATCGGCGAAGATGTTGAGCGCCTCGGTCCAGCTCGCCTCGCGCAGCTTGCCCTTCTCACGCACCCACGGCCGATCGAGGCGGTTGCGGACCAGCGCGTCGACATGGTGGCGCGTCTTGTCGTGGATCCACTCCTCGTTCACGTCCTCGTTGATGCGCGGCAGAATGCGCATCACCTGGCGTTGGCGGACGTCGAAGCGGATGTTCGAGCCGACCGCGTCCATCACGTCGATCCCGGGCACGCGCTTCAGCTCCCACGAGCGGAATTCGAAGATCTGGGGCTTCTGCAGAAGCGCGCCGACCGGACAGACGTCGGCGAGATTGCCGGCGAGCTCGCTAGTCACCGTCTTCTCGAGGTAGGAGGTGATCTGGCTGTCCTCGCCGCGATAAAGCATGCCGATCTCGGGCACGCCCGCGACTTCTTCGGAAAAGCGGATGCAGCGCGTGCACTGGATGCAGCGGGTCATCGAGGTTTTGATGACCGGACCCATATATTTGTCGTCGATCGCCCGCTTGTTCTCCTCGAACCGGGAGAAGCTTCGGCCGTACGCGACGGCCTGGTCCTGGAGGTCGCATTCGCCGCCCTGATCGCAGATCGGGCAATCGAGCGGGTGGTTGATGAGCAGGAACTCCATCACCCCTTCGCGCGCCTTCTTGACCATCGGCGTGTCGGTGCGGATCGTCTGGCCGTCCGCAGCGGGCAGAGCGCAGCTCGCCTGCGGCTTGGGCGGGCCGGGCGCGACCTCGACCAGGCACATGCGGCAATTGCCCGCGATCGACAGGCGCTCGTGATAGCAGAAGCGCGGAATCTCCTTGCCCGCAAGCTCGCACGCCTGCAGCACGGTCGCGCCCTGCGGAACCTCCAGCTCGACGCCGTCGACGGTGACCTTAGGCATCGTCTTCGTCCTTCTCGCGCCTTCTCGTCCTTGTGATTTGAGTCACCCGCGGGCCACCGCCCCGCGAAGCGACCACCGCGATGAGCGCCACTACGGCAACGATGATGATGATCGTGACCGTGCTCATCAGTCGTCGATCCTTTCGCGCTCGGCTTTCGTGTCCGACCCTGGAGGACGATTGATCATGCGCAAGCCGAGGACGGCCAGCGCGCCAACAATCGCCACGACAAGGATGATCACGAGAATCGTGGGCGACACAGGGAAGTAGCCGTTCGACCGCGCGGGGGCGGTGAGCGCTGTCCCGATGGAAATGATGCTCATTCCGCCGCCTCCAGCATCTGCCGCGCGGAGCGCTCGGCGATCCGGCGCTCGAGCTCCGGACGGAAGTGGCGGATCAGCCCCTGAATCGGCCACGCCGCGGCGTCACCCAGAGCGCAGATGGTATGGCCCTCGACCTGCTTGGTGACGTCGAGCAGCTTGTCGATGTCCGCGACCTCGACTTCGCCGTCGCGCATCTTTTCCATGATGCGCCACATCCAGCCGGTGCCCTCGCGGCACGGCGTGCACTGGCCGCAGCTCTCGTGTTTGTAGAAATAGCTGATTCGGCTGATCGCCCGGACCACGTCGGTCGACTTGTCCATCACGATCACCGCCGCGGTGCCGAGGCCGGAGCCGAGCGCCTTCAAACCATCGAAGTCCATCGGCGCGTCGAGGATCTGCTCGGCAGGCACCAGCGGGACCGAAGAACCGCCCGGAATGACGCAGAGCAAGTTACTGAAATCGTCCGGGTTCTTGCCGCCGCGGACGCCGTGACCGTGGCGGCTGATCAGCTCGCGGAAGCTGATCCCCATCGATTCCTCGACGACGCACGGCGTGTTCACATGCCCCGACAGCTGGAACAGCTTGGTGCCTTCGTTCTTCGGGTTGCCGATGCTCGCGAACCAGCTCGCGCCGCGGCGGAGGATGGTCGGGACGACCGCGATGCTCTCGACATTGTTGACCGTGGTCGGGCAGCCGTAGAGCCCGGCGCCGGCGGGAAACGGCGGCTTCAGCCGCGGCTTGCCCTGCTTGCCCTCGAGGCTTTCGAGCATCGCCGTCTCTTCGCCGCAGATGTAGGCGCCGGCGCCGCGGTGGACGAACAGGTCGAAGTCGTAGCCCGAACCCGCGGCGTTCTTGCCGAACAGACCGGCGTCATAACATTCCTGAACAGCGCGGCGTAACACCTCGGTTTCTCGGATGAATTCGCCGCGGATGTAGATGTAGGCGGCGCGTGCGCGCATCGCGAAACCGGCGATGAGCGCGCCTTCGAGGAGCTTGTGCGGATCATGCCGGATGATCTCCCGGTCCTTGCACGATCCGGGCTCGGACTCGTCGGCGTTGATGACCAGGAAATTGGGTTTGCCGGGCTTGGGCCCCTTGGGCATGAAGCTCCACTTCATCCCCGTCGGAAAGCCTGCCCCGCCGCGGCCGCGAAGGCCGGAGGCCTTGATCTCGTCGATGATCTTGTCCTGGCCGACGGCCATCAGCGCCTTGGTATTGTCCCAGTCGCCCCTTTGCCGCGCCGCCTTCAGCCACGGCTCCTGGAACCCGTAGACGTTGGTGAAGATGCGGTCCTTGTCCGCGAGCGGCCCGGTGTAGCCCATCAGTGCGCCACTCCGCTGACGAAGAACCAGATCAGGAACACCGCGATCAGCGCGAGGCAGCCGATCTTGATCAGCCCCCTGACGAAGCGGAAGGCGACGAGCGCGAGCACCACGGCGATGATGATGGCGAGAATGCTCATTTGAGCCGCTTCTGCCCTGCGCCTTCGATCAGCTTGACGGCGCCGTAGATGATCAGGCCCGCGACCACGAGGCCGACGAGCAGCCCGATGAGGCCCTTGATGATCTTCCACACGACGATGATCACGATGATCGCGACGACGATCTTGAGGATGTCCTTCATTGCGCCCCCTCCGGCGGACCGGCGGTCGCGGTCCACAGCGGCCGGTAGTCGTAGTTCCGCTCGGCCATCTTCTTGAGCGTGGTCGGGCCGCCGACGGGGCAGCTGGTCTGCCGGTCGATCTGTGGACCGGGCTTGGGCGTTTT
>JABFXK010000226.1 GCA_013361785.1 Sphingomonas sp. | reverse complement strand
CAATGACCGAGCAACAGAAGTTCGACGCAGCCATTCGGAAGGCGCTCAAAACGCCTCCGATCACCAACGAAGAGATAGAGCGGCGGTCGAAGGCCGAACGCAAAAAGGGTGTGTAGTTTGACGTAAGCGACTGAAAACGAATACCGTCCCGCCCGCCGAATCGAGGGGGTTCGATGGACGAGGAACTAAACAGAGCTCTCGGTTTCGATACGCAGCGGATTTGGGCAAATCAGGCGCAAGTTCAGGTCACGGGGCCGCTGGCCCAGATCGTCTTCAAGGAATCCGCTCAAGTCCAACAAGACGACGGCAGTGTGCGGCAGATTTCTAAGAACGTCGTGGCGGTGATTCTCCCTACAGACGTGATCTTGGGATTGTCTGACGTTATCAAGCAGGTAGTCGCCGCCGGCCAAGTTCAAGTCGAGCCGAAGTGATGCGGCCTCACAGTGCTGACCGTCCGTGGCGCGCAACGTCGGATGAGAGTGGGTGGACGCCACTTTGGCTCCCCGTTCGTCATCCTAGTCGGGGAAGCACCAATGAATCAGATTGGCGGATCGGGGGCGGCAGCGGTAGTCCGCCGCCCGAGAGTGACCACGCGGTGACCGTAGCCACGTTGGGAACGAGGGTGACTGGGGCCTTCGTATGGCTCGGAATACTCACCACCGTCTTCGTGGGTGCGCTTTGGTTTTACACCGGGAGCCTGACCGATGTTCGAAAGGACATTTCGAACATCGATTCGAATGTAGCAGTGCAGACCAAGTCGATTGACGACATCGACAAGACTGTTGACCGGATTGACGCAAAGCTGAACGGCCCTATCGGCGGGTCCACCGCTCCCGCCGCTCACCCCACCAGGGAGGTGGCTCGAAAAAGCTAGGCGGCGATCCCGCTAGGTTGGCGGTAGGTGAGGCGTTTCCCGCGCGCACCTTTCAATGCCTCTGCGGTGCGCTCCGCGTCCGTCAGGGTGCGGGTTGAATAACGGAAGTCGAACTCGGCAAGGTAGCGGTGAGTGTGGGCAACCGACCAGTGATGGTAGGTGCCAACGACACCCCTCTTGAGGATGCTGAAAAAGTTCTCGGCATTGTTCGAGTGGTTGCCGTTGCCGCGTGAAAATTCGCGGTTGCTGTGCAGCGTCGTGGCGTGGCTGGCGAACTCTTTGCCGATGGTGTTGTAAAAGCGCGCATCGTCAGTGCGGAGGTGCGACGAGCGGTCGACATTCGTGACGAGCGCGTTGCGCACGATGTCGAAATTGACATGCGTGATGTGGAACGAGCGGGCGCGGCCAGCATCGCGATCGATGAGGGTGACGATCTTCTTTTTCGGCGCGACTTTGCCGCTCAGCCGATTGTTCTTGAAGCCGCCAACGACAGCCTCATCGCTCTCGACGGTTTTGCCCGGACCGCCAAGCGGCGAACCATCGTCTTTCATGGCTTCGCGGATGCGATGTGCCATGAACCATGCGCTCTTGTAAGTGATGCCGAGCGCGCGGCTCAGCTCGCTTGCCGAATGACCTTTCTTGCCGCCCGAAAGGAGGCGGAACGCGAGCAGCCACTTGCACAATGGGATCTTCGAGTCCTCAAAAATCGTGCCCACGGTCACAGTAAACTGTTTCCTACACGCATTGCACATGTGTAGGCCCGCCCGCGCCGTGGAGCCGCCGACCTTAGTGGCGTTCATGGACTCACAGTGAGGACACACCGGCCCATCCGGCCAGTGGAGGCTTTCGAGATATTCGCGAGCCTTAGTCTCGTCGCTGAAAACCGGGTTGGTTAGGTCGAATGTCATGGGCTTTGTCCTCTGGCTTTCATCTCTAATCCTCTCTGATGTTTTGTCAAGTATATAATTGCCGGCTACTTGCCACACAGGAAAATCTGTAGGACAGAGGAAAAACCGATATGGTTCGCAGTTCGAGGGGGAACTTCCATGATCACACGCATTCGCGAAGTGCGCCGCGCCCGGGGCATGACGCTCGATGACGTCGCCCGCCGCTGCGATCCGCCGACCACCCCGCAGACGATCGGACGTCTCGAAACCGGAACGCGAACGGTGTCCGTTGGCTGGCTCAACCGCATCGCCAGGGCCCTTGGCGTCGAGGCGCAGGATCTGGTCGAGGGCAGTGACGGTGCAGAGTTGAAGGTCGCGGCCATCCTCGGATCGGGAGGCGCAATGGCGCCGAAAAAGGCGGCGATCGTCGTCCCTCCGCATGTGGAGGAAGGGCAGATCGCAATCCTCGTCGCCGGAAGCCTCGGCGATTATCGCTCCGGCGACGAAATCTGGTGCGACACGCTCAAGCCCGGCGACTATGCCAGTGCGCTCAATCGCGACATCCTCGTCCCCCGCCCCGCCGGGCGCTTCATGTTCGGGCGGCTGATCAATCGCGACGAGGAAAGGCTGCAAATCCTGCCGCTCGAAGCCGGCGGTCGTCAACAGGTGGTCGCCAATCCCCCCTGGCTTGGCATGGCGGTGAAGCTCGTACGCTCGCTTTAGCGGGCTGGCTCTTCTGAAATGACGCCGGCGCGCACCGAGAGCCTCTTGCGGAATGCAGGCCGTGTCACGAGCATGGTCTTGAGGTCGATCGTGCTCGAAGGTCCCACACCGGTAATCCGAACCAGCGGATAGGCGAGCGGCGTTCCTTGGCGCACTGTGGGTCGGCTCGCGGGCTGCACGAGCCACGCAAAGCCATCGTTCTTCGCAAACAACCGTCCGGTGCCGCGCGCATCGACGCAGAGGGCGCTGTCCTGGTCTATGCCCAAGCCAATCGCAGCTGGATCGCTGCTGGTCCGCACCTGCGCCAGGAAGGCGATCAGCCGCCCAAGTCTCTTGCGTGCCGTGAAATGCGTGTCGGTGACGACATGAGCCAGGAACGGCATGTGGAGGAAGTCGCGAACGATGGTCACCGCCGGCCCGTCAGGATCGCGTAGCGCGGTTGGGGAGTCGATGCTTCCGCCGTCCATCGCTCCGTAGGATGCGCCGCCGAGGATCGCGAGTCCCGCGCTCGTGCCGCCGACGGGCTTTCCGCTTCGGATTGCCTTGTCGATCAGCCGTGCGACCGGGGTGCCTTTCCAGAAGCGGACGTATTTCGACTGGTCTCCACCTTCGATGAAGATGGCGTCCGCATGCGCCAGAATGGCGCGCACCTTCGGGTCCGACGCGGCGACGCGGCTGTTGAATACCAAAGTTTCTACCGAGCTGACGCCGCCGATGTCGCGGTAGAAGTGCTCGCCGTCCTCTCCGCCGCCGGAAGCGCCGAGCATGACGATGTGGCCGTGACCGGCCTTGGCGGCAAACCAGCGGAATGCATCGACGTCCCAATCGCCGCCGCCCGACAGAAGCAGCGCGGCCTCGGTCGCAGCTGGTCGCGCCGATCGCGTGTCACCGATCGAATAATAGGAATAGGCGGGCTGATCC
>JABFXK010000164.1 GCA_013361785.1 Sphingomonas sp. | reverse complement strand
GAGTAGGCGCGACTCCATCGGCGGGTGTACAGCGTTCGGCTTCACGAGTGGGGAGAACGCACGTGAACGCGCTTTCACGCCTGCCCCGTCTGCTTCTCGCTTCGACTGTCGCCCTCTCTTCTGTCGCCCTCTCCACGATCGCCGCCGCCGCAGCTCCGCCTTATGTTCCGACCGGCGGCACTGCCAGCGGCCAACGGATGCACAAACCCATCACGGTCACCACGCCGTCGACGGTCTGCCCGGCGCCGGCGACCGCCGGGACCAAGGTCGCTTCCGACCCCGAAGAAGGCGGTCAGGTCGCTCACGTCGCCGATGCGACGAAGGTCGAGCCGCTCAAGGCGGCCTCTGATCCCGAGGAAGGCGGCCAGGTCGTGGCCCGCACCGCCAAGTCGAAGCCCTCGGTCAGCGAAATGAACGTGACTAAGAAGGCTGACACCGCGAGCCCTACCCTCGGCCAGTCCGCGCCCTCGAGCAGCCGCGGCGCTTGCCCGTCCGGCCAGCAATAGCCCTACTGCCCTCAGTGCGTCGTCGCCCTTGAGCTGCCCGGCGGCCGCTAAAGCCCTGCACGGTACCGGATTTCCACAGCACCCCGTCGCGAGACGCGCAGAACCGCTTCCCTTGCTCGCCAAAGCGGAGGAAAGCGGAAGCGGATCAGAACATGTGAGGCCGCAGCCGTCGAATTACTTGGCCAAGCGAAACAAGTTCTTGAACAGCGTTGCTAAAAAAGTATGTGAATTGCATCAGCACCTTGAAAATTCGTTCCGGATCGGAGGTATTGCACCTCAATCCGCAACCGCTTGCGCTTGACGCTGGGCTGCATGCCCCGCAGCAGGCGCGCCGCGCAGGACGCAAGGCAGGACAAGGATCAGGTGAGACAAGAAACTCAGCTTAGCGTCCAGGACATTTCGCAGCTTATGGACGTCGTTTCGAAGATCTCGGAGCAGGGCAACTGCACGCCGTCCGAAGCGGTCCGCCGGATCACGGCTATCCTTTCGCCCGAGAGTTGCGGCCGCCAGCGCAAACGCGCTGCCCTCGCCCAATTCGTCGCGCGGATGCGACAGTTGAGGATGCGTCGAAACGAGCTCATCGGCGCTCCGCTGTTCCGCGATCCCGCATGGGACATGCTGCTTGAGCTGTTCGCCGCGCACGAGGGAGGGCGCAATGTGTCGGTCAGCTCGCTCTGCTACGCCTCGGGCGTTCCGCCGACGACCGCGCTGCGCCAGATCCATCGGCTCGAGAAGCACAAGCTGCTGGTGCGCAAGGGCGACAGCCAGGACAATCGCCGCTGCTACGTCCAGCCGACCCCCAAGGCGATTGCTGGCGTCGCCAGCATGGCGGCCATGCTGATGGAGCACACCGAGTTCGTCGATTCACTGGGTCCGAAAGACTATTGAGCCTTGAGCGGGGAAGCGCCGATGGCGACGATGTAGCGGATCAGCTGCTTGTTGCCTTGCTCCAACGTCATCTCGGCGCCGAAGAACGGCTTGCCTGAGGAAACCTGGTCACTGGCGATGGCGATCGCGGACTTGATCCCCTGCTTCAGCGCTTCCTCGTTGCACGCGCACTCATAATCGTCCGACGAGGTGAAGTCCTCGTTGTGAACGGTGATGTGGAAGGTGGGCACGACGGCGCAGCGAAGCTGCGGCCGTTTCGTTCCCGGTACCAACGTGAGTTAGTTTTGCTAGCGAGCCTTTCGCATCAGCGGCCCTTCAATTCCTCGGCGGCGCGGTCCAGCGCCGCTCGGTCGTTCCCCACCCGGCGGATCAGCTCACGCGCCTGCTCGGTCGAAATGCCGTGTTTGCGGGCAAAATATTCGACCTCATAGCCTTCGCTTCCGGACACTCGGTCGCGGTCGCGACCGCCGACATTTTGAAGATCGTCCGCCATCGGGAAACTCCTCCTGAAGTTTCGTGACAAACGCCTGCGCGAGTCCGGCTGTTCCGCTACCTGGCTCCGACCCGCCGCAGGAAGGCCACGATCCGGTCGCGGCCCTTCAGTGCCTGTCCGCCCGCCGGCGTCCGATTCAGGTAGGCCAGCTGGCCCCAAAGCGCGAAGTCGCAGAGGTAAGGCGCCTCGCCGAACAGGAACGGTCCGGGAGTCAGCAGGCGTTCGGCCGCGTCGAGGTTCCGCTCGAGATCGCGCGCGACGAGCTCGGGCGATTTGCGCAGCGTGCCGTGGCCCTTGATCTGCTTCAGCACCAGCCGCAGGTAATAGGCATAAGCAAGCCGCCCGCGGATCGACCGGCCGAACTTCGCCGGGATTTCGGCGCGTCCGGCCTTGTCGAACCAGCGATAATAGAGTCCGAGGAAATAGAGGCTCTCGTCGGCCCAGTCCTCCAGCACGTGGCACAGCGCCTTGTCGCGTTGATCGGCGGGAAGTAGCGGCGGCTTGGGGATGAGCTCGTCCAGCGCGTGGGCGATGTCGGTCGAATCGGTGATGAACTTGCCGCCGATCTCGATCGCCGGGACCTTGCCGGTGCCGCGGCGCCGGAGCCTTCCGCGAGCCGCCAATGGATTGACCGAGCGATATTCCGCCCGCTTGTAGTCGAGGATCGCTCGAACCTTCATGCAGAAGGGCGAATAGGGCCAGTCGTAGAAGGTGATGCTCTTGCCCGCCACGCACCCGTCATAGCGCATCGGCCGCGATTTGGGATGCGCGAGCGCTGCTACGCCTGGCGGCGCTCGCCGTCGATCTGCGCGACCATGCGGCGGCCGTCCCACAGCTCGCGCTTGCCGGCGAAATCGGCAGCTTCGGCGGTGGCGATCGCCCCGGCGTCGTCAGCCGCCTTGATGAAGTCTGCGGTGACGATCTTGCGCCCAACGTCATAGCTGTAGATGCGATAAATCTTCAGGGGTGCGGACATGTCTTGCTCCTCAGTACAGCGGGAGCACGACGATTGTCTCTCGGTCACCGCTGTGCTGAAGCCGGGGCAGTGATGGCAAGGCCTTAGGCCCATTGCCGCGAGAGCACGATAACTTGGGTTACTAGCCACCTTCGGCAGCTTCTTCTTCATGAAACCGAACCGCGCAATCATCGTTTCGGACCTCAAAAGGGCCGCTTTGGCGGTCGATGGTTTTGAAGGTTTGAACGCGTGGCGTCATACAGGCTTTACGGCCTCGATGGCGTGAGCAAGGTCGCGTCCGGCGAAAGGATCGAAGCCGACGACGACCGCGAGGCGATCGAGGCGGCGCGGAAGAGATTCGACGGCGGCCACTGCGAGATCTGGCAGGGGCCGCGGCTGGTTGCGCGACTGAAGCGCGACGGCGCGAGCTGAGCTGCCGCTCCTTAAGGCTATCGTCCCGGCGCGCGCTTCGCTCCGCCTGCCGCGAGCGCGGAAAAATCAAGCGCCACCACGCGTTTAGCCGCCTGAACCTGCCCACTTGAGGCCGGAACGCGGGCGCTTACGCGCTCAATTTTATGTCCGTAACAATTGCAGTGAATGGAGGTATGTAT
>JABFXK010000225.1 GCA_013361785.1 Sphingomonas sp. | reverse complement strand
TGGGGGAAACGCTGGCGCCTCAGGATTTCGCCGGCCTGGCGCTGATCGCCCTCTGCCTTGGCGCGATCGACGGCCGGCTTCTCACCCTGTTTATCAGGCGCCGCCTTCGGCAAACAGCTTAGCCGCCGCCGGGCTCGTCCAGTCCTGGTCGCCGACATAGCGCCAGACCTCGTGGCCCTTCGCGTCGTACAGGATCGACGTCGGCAGCACCTCGGCATTGAGCGCTCCGGACAGTGCCATCTTCGGGTCCTGATAGGATCCCAATGTGGCGATCTTGTGCGCTTTCAGGAACGCCACGACGGATGCGTGCGGCACGTCCATGTCCTGGCTGATGGCGATCACGTTCAGCTTGCCGCTGTTCGCCCGAGCGAGCCGGTCGAGCGTCGGCAGTTCCTTGATGCACGGAGCGCACCAGCTCGCCCACAGGTTTACGAGCGTCGGCTTGCCGGCGAACGTCTTCAGACTCGTCGGCTTTCCGTCAGGATCGTTGAACGCGGTCGCCGGCACCGCCTGCCCCTTGTGCGCCCGGTCTACGCCCTTCCCTGGGACTTCCGGCCCGGCGGCTGCGCCCTGGTTCGCAGCCGGTTGCGACGGCTTATTGCAGGCGGCGAGCGCGAGCACCGCGCAGGTCAGGATGAGAGTCCGCATGACGCGAGCCGCTAGCCTAAGGGCCGGCGAACGGCTAGTCGGCAGCGATGAAGTTGACGCGCATCATCGCGACCTTGGGCGTTGCGCTGCTCGGCGGCTGCGGCCATGTCGCTGACCTGAAGCCCGCCGCCGGGCAGCCGCTTCCGGTCAAGCCGCTGATGGCCCGCGCCACCCCGACACCGAACGAGCTGCTCACGATTCCGACCTACGCCAAGCCGTCGCGGGTGGACGAGCTGATGAAGCGTTCCGAGCCGCGGCCGCAGGACCCGTTCAACCTTCCGCCGCCGACCGGCGGATCTGCGCCATCGCTACCGCCCGGCTCCGAAAACGCCCCCAACCAGCAACACCCCGACGCGCAGCCCGCGCCCGGGATGCCGACCACGACTCCGGGAACCTGAATGGCCAAACGCGTCAGAAAGGCGGTCTTCCCCGTCGCGGGCCTCGGCACCCGACTGCTCCCGGCCACCAAAAGCATCCCGAAGGAGATGGTCACGATCGTCGATCGGCCGCTGATCCAGTATGCGGTCGACGAGGCGCGCGAAGCGGGGGTTGAGCAGCTGATCTTCGTCACAGGGCGGGGCAAGTCGGCGCTCGTCGACTATTTCGACCAGGCTTATGAGCTCGAGGCGACGCTCAAGGCGAAGGGGAAAAGCCTCGATCCGATCGAGCCGTCGAACGCGAGATTCGGCGAGGTCGTCAGCGTCCGCCAGCAGCAGCCGCTCGGGCTCGGCCACGCGGTCTGGTGCGCCCGGCACATCGTCGGCGACGAGCCTTTCGCGGTGCTTCTCCCCGATGAGCTGATGCTCGGAAAACCGGGCTGCCTTGCACAGATGGTCGAGGCTTACGACCGCGTCGGCGGCAATATCGTCGCGGCATTGGAAGTGCCGGACAGCGAGACCCACAAATATGGCGTGATCGATCCCGGCGCGACCGACGGACGCCTCACCGAAATTCGTGGCATGGTCGAAAAGCCGGCATCCGGCACTGCGCCGTCGAACCTGATGCTGCCCGGGCGCTACATTCTCCAGCCGGACGTGATGCGCGCGCTCGATGCGCAGGAAACCGGCGCCGGCGGCGAGATCCAGCTGACTGACGCGATGGCGAAGGTGATCGGGACCCAGCCGTTCCACGCCTATCGTTTCGACGGCGAGCGCTACGATTGCGGAAGTGCCGCCGGGTTCGTAATCGCCAATGTCGCGGTCGCCATGCAGCGCGGCGATGTCGCGCCAGCGGTGCGCGACTTCATTTCATCACGGTAGACCTGAGCTGCGCCGTTCGTCTTTGGCACGCCTCCGTTTCAGCCAAAAGAACTGAATTGAGAGAACGGCGCCCAATCCTAGAGCAAGAAAGTTTCGCACCCGCTGCTCGGGATAGAGGACCGTTTGCTGGGCGCCGAGAACGATCAATATTAGACCGGCCACGAGCCTCATATTGTCATTTCGGCGCATGCGGCCTCCCGATCTGCAACAATGAAGACCTCAAGGCTCCAGCTCGACGTCCCAGTAGAGATAGTCGCGCCAGCTCACGTGGAGATAGTTGGGCGGGAAAGCTCGGCCATGCTCCTGGAGCTGCCAGGTGGTCGGCCGTATCGGCTCCCGGTGCGGGTGCATATGCGCTTCGGCAGGCGTGCGACCTCCTTTCCTGAGGTTGCACGGCGCGCAGGCGGTCGCGACATTTTCCCAGGTCGTGCGTCCGCCATGGGCGCGCGGCACCACATGGTCGAACGTCAGCTCCCTCGCAGAGCCGCAATAGACGCAGCGGAATTTGTCACGAAGGAACAGGTTGAACCGGGTGAAGGCCGGATATTCGTTCGGCCGCACATATTCGCGAAGCGCAATCACGCTCGGCAGCTTCAGCGCGACACTCGGGCTATGCACCTCCCGCTCGTAATGGGCGACGACATCGACCCGCTCGAGGAACATCGCCTTGACGGCGGTCTGCCACGGCCACAGCGACAGCGGGTAGTAAGACAGCGGCGTATAATCGGCGTTGAGCACCAGCGCCGGGCAGCTTTCGGGATGTCGGATCAGCTCAGGATGGTACATGCGACAGCCACAAAGCCTTTCGTTCGGTTTCCGTTCCGAACTGCAGCTCCCCGGCCCCGTCGCACTCAAGGAGGAGAAGGCGCCCGGCCCGCTTCCCTTGTGACCCGCCGGATGCCAACCCGGCGTGACATGCCTAAAACAGCATTTTCACGGACTCGCGGTCAAGAGCTGTTTCGGTCACAGCGCAAATGATTGTTACGCGCTTTGCCCCTTCGCCGACCGGGAAGCTGCACCTCGGCCACGCGTACAGCGCGGTGGTCGGCGACCGACAGGCGCGGGCGGCGGACGGCAGATTCCTCCTTCGCATCGAGGACCTTGACCAGACGCGCAGCCGCCCCGAGTTCGTCGACGCGATCATGGGTGACCTGCGCTGGCTTGGGCTCCACTGGGATGAGCCGCTGCTCGTGCAATCGCAAAGGGCCGGTGCGTACGAGCAAGCCCTGCAAAGGCTGCGCGAGCAGGGATTGGTCTATCCCTGCTTCTGCACGCGGAGCGATATCGCCGCAGCGCTTGAGGCGCCGCACGGCCGCTCGCCGCATTACCCGGGCACCTGCCGCGGCCTCGCCGACGATGCGGACCGTCGCGCGTCCGCGCCGCACAGCTGGCGCCTCGACGCCGCGAAAGCGCTCGCGCTCACCGGATTGCCGTCATGGACCGAAGTCGACGGCCGCCGCTTCACTTGCAGCCGCGAGGATTTCGACGACGTGATCCTTGCCCGCAAGGATGCTGCCGCAGCCTATCATCTCGCCTGTGTCGTCGA
>JABFXK010000153.1 GCA_013361785.1 Sphingomonas sp. | reverse complement strand
CACTTCGTGCCTCGAGCATGTCGATGACGCGTTCGACAGCCGGTCCGACACCGACTTCAGCACGATCCTCGCCGCGCTCGCCATTCGCTTGCACTGACACCGCGGCGCGGGTTGGTGCATTACAGGCGCGATGCGCGCCTTCTCGCAACTGCTTGACGCCCTCGTTTACACGCGCTCGCGCAACACCAAGCTCAACCTGATCGGCGATTATCTGAAGGAGACGCCGGACCCCGACCGCGGCTATGGCCTCGCGGCGCTGACTGGAACGCTGAGCATCCCGGCGGTGAAGCACGCCGCCGTCCGTGCCATCGCCGAGGAGCGGGTCGATCCCGTGCTTCTCTACATGAGCCGCGACTATGTCGGGGACATGGCCGAGACCGTCGCCTTACTCTGGCCGACGTCAGCAACCGGCGTTCCGGAAATGGACGATGCCACCATTCGGATTTCCCACGTGGTGGAGCGGCTGCGTTCCACCTCCCGGCTCGAAGCACCGCGAGTTCTCGCAACGATGCTCGATCATCTCGATGCCTCAGGCCGCTTCGCGCTGCTGAAGCTCGCGACGGGAGAGCTTCGCGTGGGAGTGAACGCGCGGCTCGCCAAGCAGGCGTTTGCGCAGGCGTTCGGACTCGACGTGGATGCGGTCGAGGAGGTGTGGCACGGCCTCGGGCCGCCGTTCGCCGAGCTGTTCGACTGGGCCGAGGGACGGGCGCCGCAGCCGACCGCCCGCGACGTTCCGATCTTTCGCCCGTTCATGCTCGCGCATCCGCTTGAAGAGACGCGGGTCTCGCTCGATGACTATGCGGCCGAGTGGAAGTGGGACGGCATTCGAGTCCAGCTCGTCCACGCCGGCGGACAAACCCGCGTCTACAGCCGCACCGGCGACGACATCTCGCAGAGCTTTCCCGATGTTGCGGAAGCGTTCCGGACTACGGGCGTGCTCGACGGCGAGCTGCTGGTGCGCGGCTCTGACCAGGGGATCGCCGATGTCCATGGCGGCGCGGCGGCGAGCTTCAATGCGCTCCAGCAACGGCTCGGGCGCAAGAACGTCAGCCAGAAGATGCTCGGCGCCTATCCGGCATTCGTCCGCCTCTATGACATATTGTTCGAGCGGGATCTCGACATCCGGGAACTTCCCTGGGCCGAACGCCGGAAGCGACTAGAGCGATTTGCCAGCCAGCTCGACCCAGAGCGCTTCGATATCTCGCAACTCATCGAAGCGCGCAGCTTTGAGGAGCTGGAGGACCTGCGGCTCAACGCCCGCGACGTCGCCATCGAGGGCATCATGCTGAAGCGCCGCGACAGCCCCTATGTGGCCGGCCGCCGCACCGGCCTCTGGTACAAGTGGAAGCGCGATCCGCTGACCGCCGATTGCGTGCTGATGTATGCGGCGCGCGGCTCAGGCAAGCGGTCGAGCTATTACAGCGACTACACCTTCGGCTGCTGGAGCGACCAGGGCGACCTACTTCCCGTCGGCAAGGCCTATTTCGGTTTCACCGACGAGGAGCTGAAGTGGTTAGACCGCTGGATCCGCGGCCACACCATCGAGCGGTTCGGGCCGGTGCGGGAGGTCGAGAAGAGCCTGGTCCTCGAAGTCGCGTTCGACTCGATCCACACGAGCACGCGGCACAAGTCCGGAGTCGCGATGCGTTTTCCTCGCGTCAGCCGCATTCGCATCGACAAACCGGCGGCTGAGGCCGACCGACTGGCAACGCTTCAGGCAATGATAACTTGAAGCCTCCCCTCACGGCGCGCTAAGCCTCGCGGCCTCTTCGGGGAGAGGGGACTCAATGATCAAGCAACTGCTTGTCGGCGCGGCGGCGCTGGCGATGGCTACCGTGGCGAGCGCCGCGACCTATGCGATCCAGGCCGGCCATTTGATCGTCGACGCCGCCCAGCCGGAGCGCGGTCCGTCGACTCTGATCGTCGACAATGGCCGGATCACGCGCATCGACAACGGCTTCACCGCGCCCACCGGCGCAATCGTCGTCGACGAGCGCAACCGGACCGTCATGCCGGGCATGACCGACGCGCACGTCCATCTGACCGGCACGAGCGGGCAGCCTTGGTACCAGGACTTCACCATAAAGGAGTCAGTCCCCTACAAGGCGACCGTCGGCCTGACCCACGCACTGGAGATGGCGCAGGGCGGCTTCACCACCGTGCGCGACCTCGGCGGCGACACGAGCGCCGTAATCGCCGTCCGCGATGCGGTCGCCGAAGGACGCTTCCCCGGTCCGCGCATCAGAGTCGCCGGTGCGCCGCTGTCGATCATCGGCGGCCATGCTGACCCGACCACGGGCCTGCCGCCGGAACTCGCGGCCGCTATGGACGAGGCGAACCTGGACCCATCCGTGTGCACGGGTGCCGACGAATGCCAGAAGGTCGTCCGTAAGCTAGCCGCTGCGGGCGTCGACTGGATCAAGATCATGGCGACCGGCGGCGTGCTCGATCCCGGCACGCGCGGTCTCGAGCAGCATTTCACCGACGAGGAGATGAAGGCCATCTGCGACATGGCCCATTTCATGGGTCTCAAGGTCGCCGCTCACGCGCACGGCACTCGCGGAATCGACGCGGCAGTGCGCGCGGGTGTCGATTCGATCGAACACGGGACCTTCATCGACGAGCAGGGCGCGAGGGACATGAAGGCGCGTGGAACTTACTATGTTGCGACCTTGCTGGCGTTTAATGGCGCGGCAAGCCTGATCGGCACCGGCAAGTTGCCGCCCGCTTCCGAGGCCAAGGCGAAGCAGGCCTTCGTCGCTTGGGGCAAGGGACTGAACCTCGCCTACCGCAACGGGGTCCACATCGCGCTCGGCACCGACAGCGCTGTCGCTCCGCACACCGATGCGAACAAGGAGCTCGCTCTGATGGTCACCAAGGGCGGCATGACTCCGCGCGACGCGTTGATCGCGGCGACCAAGGGCGGCCCGGATCTCATGAACCTCTCCGCCGAGACGGGTACGCTCGACCCCGGCAAGTCCGCAGACCTGATCGCCGTCGAAGGCGACCCGCTCACCGATCCCACCGCTGTCCAGCGGGTCGATTACGTAATGGTTGAAGGCCACCCCATCCCAATGAAAGGACAATGATGCGCGCCACTTTCCTCGCCATTTCGCTGCTGCTGTCGAGCGCGGCTTATGCGTCCGGCCAGTCCGCGGGCGACGTTCCGTCAAAGGACGTGAAGAACGAAGCCGCAGCCGACAAGGATAAGGACAAGGACAAGGACACCGTAAAGGCGAGCGTCGAGGAAGACGCTCAGCCGGTGCAGCGGTCAATTCCGTTCCGCGGACGCACGCTCGGGTACATCGTGACCCCGGGCCATCTCACGATCCGCAACGACAAGGGCGAACCGACGGCGAGCATGTTCTACGTCGCGTATACGATCCCATCTCCGGGTCGCGCGCGGCCAGTCACGTTCCTGTTCAACGGCGGTCCGGGTTCTTCGACCATGTGGC
>JABFXK010000241.1 GCA_013361785.1 Sphingomonas sp. | reverse complement strand
CATGCTCGCTTTCGAGATGGTCGGCGTCGACTGCATCATCGTCTCCCCGAAGGGCGGGATAGACGATCATCTCCTCGGCGTGCGCATGCTTGTCGAGCGCGTGGCACAGCTTCATGAACAGCATCTTGCGCTTGAAGGTCTGCGTCTGGTCAGTGGCAAGCATCTTGTCGAAAACCGCAAGCGCCTCGTCATGCTCGGCCGCAAGGATTTCGTCCCAGTCGCCGATTGCCGCTTCCATACCCTGCATCAGCGCCTTGCGTCCGTAATTGGCGGCAAGACCGATCGCCGCCCCGCCGATTGCCGCGGCGATGATTGGGCCCGCGCCCTCACCGAATGAAAAGGCGCTTCGATTGGCGCTGGAACGGCTGCGGTTTTCACTTCCGCTGCTGCGATTGGACGAACGGCTTTGGGTGCGCGTCGGCATAAGATCCTCCTTGCTGGAAACTTGCCGGATTCAACGGTCGGAGCAGGCGCCCCGTTCCTGTTGCGAGGCCCGCTAACGCCACCGTTCGCCGCTTGCGTCAGAAGCTGTTCGACGGCTCCTGCGGCTGCTCTGGCGGAGGAGCTGCCTGGTTCGTCGGCGGCGGAGGCTGTGGGGCCCGCGGCTCCGTCGGCGGCGGCAGCTGCTCGACCACGTTCTGCTCCGGCGGGACGGGCTTGGGACTCTCATATTCCTCGCCCGGCTGCGGACGGGGTGCCCTTGTGACCGGCGGCGGCGCTTTGTTCACAGGCGCAGCGGCTCCCTGATAGACGCAAGCATCGAGACCATCGCGCGCCACAGCGGGAATGCGCGCCGCGATGATATTGCCGTAGCGGCGGGTGAAACCCTTGGGCGCGATCGCTCCACGCTCCTTCGGCAGCGGAAGCACCGCAGCGATCCGCGCCGCCTCCGTCGGGCTCATCGCGCTCGCGTCATGGCCGAAATAGCGCTCCGAGCCGGCATTGACGCCGTACGTGCCGATGCCCGTCTCGGCGAGGTTGAGGTAGACCTCCATGATCCGCCGCTTGCCCCACAGGTGCTCGATCAGGAAGGTGAACCAGGCTTCGACACCCTTTCGAGCATAGCCGCCGCCCTGCCACAGGAAGGCGTTCTTCGCGGTCTGCTGGCTGATCGTCGATCCGCCGCGGATTCGTCCGCCGGAGGCGTTGCGTTTCATCGCATCTTCCATCGCTTCGAAGTCAAAGCCGTGATGCGTGCAGAACTTGCTGTCCTCGGCAGCGATGGACGCGCGCACCATGTCGCGGTCGATCTGACCGATCGCCATCCACTCCTTATGCGCGCCGCGACCCGCGACGATGTCGCCGATCATCGTCGCCGTGATCGGCGGGTTCACGAAGCGGTAGGCGAGCACCCACAGTACCGAGATGATGATGAAGCCGAGGATCAGCTTGACGATCCACCCGAGGATCCGCCCGATGACCGAACCTTTGCGGCGGCGCTTGTACTGCGGGATCGTCGAGCTGCGCCGTTTCGCCATGGCCGACTGCTAGCGGGCCTGACAAACGCCGTCGAGAGTCCCACCTTGGAGCCATGCGCGACCTCGATCTCGTCTTCTCGCGGCTGGGGGATTCTGCGTTCCGGAGCCGCTTCCGCCTCGGCGAGAAGGAGTGGGCGTATCTCTCGCAGCGCGACCTTGCGACCGTGCTCGAGCACGCACGCGACTTCATCGCCAAGCGGCTGGCGCCGGCGGAGCCGCTGAATGACGGCCGCCAAACGCCGATGCGCGGACACCCGGTCTTCATCGCCCAACATGCGACCGCCACTTGCTGCCGCTCGTGCCTTCAAAAGTGGCACGGCATTCCTGCCGGCCGGCCACTCAGCGCCGACGAGCAGGAGCATGTCGTCGCGGCGATCCGGCGATGGATAGAGGCGCAGCACGGCTAGTTCCTCGCCTTGCCGCAGTGCAGCAGCGCATTTACATCGCTCCTATGACCTCGACGAACGACATCCGCCTCTCCTTTCTCGATTATTTCGAGAAGAACGGGCACACGCGCGTGCCGTCGGCGCCGCTGGTGCCGTACAACGACCCGACGCTCATGTTCGTCAACGCGGGCATGGTGCCGTTCAAGAACGTGTTCACCGGTCTGGAGACGCGGCCTTATTCAAGGGCGACGAGCGCACAGAAATGCGTCCGCGCCGGCGGCAAGCACAACGACCTCGACAATGTCGGCTACACCGCCCGCCACCATACTTTCTTCGAAATGCTCGGGAATTTCTCGTTCGGCGATTATTTCAAGGAAGGCGCGATCGAGTTCGCGTGGCGCTACATCACGAACGATCTCGGCCTCGCAAAGGACCGGCTCTGGGTGACCGTTCACCCGAGCGACGACGAAGCCGCCCAGCTCTGGCGCAAGATCGCGGGAATCGATGAGGCGCGGATCGTACGTCACCCGGACAACATGTGGTCAATGGGCGACACAGGCCCGTTCGGGCCCAATAGCGAGATTTTCTACGACCAGGGAGATTCCCTCGCAGGCGGACCTCCGGGATCCCCGGACGAGGACGGCGACCGATATCTCGAATTCTGGAACTTGGTCTTCATGCAGTTCGAGCGTTTCTCCGACGGAAGCACGACGACGCTTCCGAAGCCCTCGGTCGACACGGGCTTAGGGCTGGAGCGGATTGCCGCGCTCCTGCAGGGCGTTTCGTCTAATTACGAGATCGACATTTTCCGCGGCTTGATAGCCGAGAGCGAAGCGCTGACCGGGGTTGCCGCAACTGGCGACGCTGTGCCCAGCCACCGCGTTATCGCCGATCACTTGCGTGCCAGCGGCTTTCTCGTCGCTGACGGCGTGCTGCCGGCGAACGAGGGCAGGGGCTATGTCCTCCGCCGGATCATGCGCCGCGCGATGCGCCACGCGCACCTCCTAGGCGCGAAGGAGCCGCTGATGTGGCGGCTGGTTCCGGCGCTCGTCGCTGAAATGGGCGCTGCCTATCCCGAACTGGTCCGCGCTCAGCCGCTGATCGAAGCGACGCTGAAGCAGGAGGAAACCCGCTTCCGCCAGACGCTTGCGACGGGCCTCAAGCTCCTTGACGAAGCGACTGGGGGCCTGATGGAGGGCGGCACGCTCGCGGGCGAGACCGCATTCAAGCTCTACGACACCTACGGCTTCCCGCTCGACCTCACAGAGCAGGCGCTGATCGACAAGGGACTGAACGTCGATCAGGCGGGCTTCGAAGCCGCGATGGCCGAGCAGAAGGCGAAGGCACGCGCGGCGTGGAAAGGCTCGGGGGCGAAGGCCAGCGAGGAAATCTGGTTCGACCTGGCGGACCAGTTCGGCGCGACCGAGTTCACCGGCTATTCGGGCGACGAAGGCGAGGGCGTAGTCCTGGCGATCGTCAGGGACGGTCAGCGGGTTGAAAGTGCCGAAGTCGGGCAGGCTGTCGATATCCTGCTCAACCAGACTCCCTTCTACGGCGAAAGCGGAGGTCAGATCGGCGACACTGGAAAACTGTCGACGCTCAAAGGGTTCGAAGGCGAAGTTGAAGACACTTCTAAGCCGCTCGGAAAGCTTCACGTGCTGCGGACGAAGGTTGTCGCCGGCGAGCTGTCGGTCGGTGACACGGTCCAGCAGAAGGTCGACAGCGATCGCCGCAACCGCATCCGCGCCAATCACAGCGCGACGCATTTGCTCCACGCCGCGCTCCGGCATCGCCTCGGCACCCATGTCAGCCAGAAGGGCAGCCTGGTCGCGCCCGACTATTTCCGCTTCGACTTCTCGCACCCCAAGGCGATGAGCCGCGAGGAGATCGACGCGGTCGAAGCCGAGGTGAATGCCCAAATCCGCCGCAATGAGCCGGTCACGACCCGGCTGATGACCCCCGACGAGGCGATTTCCGCCGGCGCAATGGCCCTGTTCGGCGAGAAATATGGCGACGAGGTCCGTGTCCTTTCGATGGGCCGCAGCGACGAGGCGGATTATTCGGTCGAGCTGTGCGGCGGCACGCACGTGCGCGCGCTCGGCGACATCCAGCTATTGAAGATCGTCTCCGAGAGCGCCGTCTCCTCCGGCGTCCGGCGCATCGAGGCGCTGACCGGCGAAGCCGCGCGCAAATGGCTGTCCGATCGTGACGCGAAGCTCCGCGAAGCGGCAGCGACGCTGAAAGCCGCGCCCGACGAGGTCCCCGCACGCATCGCATCGCTTGTGGAGGAACGGCGCAAGCTCGAGCGCGAGCTCGCCGACGCGAAGAAGGCTCTGGCCATGGGCGGCGGCTCGGCAACGAGCGCTGGTCCTGAGGCCCAGGAGGTCAACGGCTACAAATTCGTCAGCCAAATCGTGGAAGGCTTCGATCCCAAGGGTTTGCGCGGCGCTGTTGACGAAATGAAGAAGCGGGTCGGGTCCGGCATCGCCGCGCTCATCGCGATCAACGAAGGTCGCGCGAGCGTCGCGGTCGGCGTAACCGACGACCTCACCGGCTCGGTCAACGCGGTCGAGCTGCTCAAGGCTGCCGTCGCCGCACTTGGCGGCCAGGGCGGCGGCGGCCGGCCGGACATGGCGCAGGGCGGCGGTCCCGACGGCTCCAAGGCGAACGAAGCCCTCGACGCGGTCAAGGACGCGCTCGAGAAGGTCCCCGCTTGATCGATACCAGCTCGAAAGAGCCTGTCACGCTCAACGGCTCGTGCCACTGCGGCGCGTTGAAGTTCACGGTCACGCTCACCGAAGCCTTCGCCTCTGCACGCCGCTGCACCTGTTCGATCTGCCGGATGCGCGGCGCCGTTGCCGTGACCTCGACGCCCGACGCCTTCCGCATCACTCAGGGCGAAGACAATCTCGCCACCTATCGCTTCAACACGAAGATGGCCGAGCATCATTTCTGCTCGAACTGCGGCATCTACACGCACCACAAGCGCCGCTCGAACCCCAATCAGCTGGGGGTCAACGTCGCCTGCCTCGAAGGCGTGTCTCCGTTCGACTTTCGCGAGCTGGTCGTCTTCGACGGCGACCGCCACCCGGCCGACAATGCCGAGCACAAGACCTACGTCGCCGGCGTGCTCCGCTTCGAGCCTTCGCCGGAGGGCTGAGCGTCCCTCAGGCGCCGTGACCCGAACCTCGGCGCTTCCTCCAGATCGGCCTCGGCCTTGATCGTCGCCCGGATCTCGTCGCGCTTTTCGTGGATCGAGGCGATCACTGGTCCCATCGGCACGCCGAGGTCGACGAGCGCGGCTTCGGCAATCTGCAGTGAGGCTTCGACGGCTTCGGGCACCGCCTGGCTCGCCCCGGCCTTGTACAGCCTCGCGGCCTGCGCCGTGTCGCGCGCTCGAGCGATGATGGGAATGTCCGGAAACGCCGCCCTCAGCCGCTTGGTCAGCCGGGAGACGAGCACCGGATCGTCCATCGTCAGGATGACCGCGCTCGGGATGCCGACCTTCAGCCGCTGGACGAGCGTTCCCCGTGAGACGTCGCCGAACAGCACCGGATAACCACTGCTTCTGCCTTCCCGGACAGCGTCCGCATTGGCGTCGAGGGCGACGTAGCTCCGATCATGGGCGCTCAGCATGTCTGCGACGATCCGGCCGATGCGCCCGAAACCAACGATCACGACTTTGCCCGGACCGCCTTCCTCAAGCGCGCGGCCGAGCTGGGCGTCGCCGGTTCTGTCGATGCGGCGCGCAGCAAAGCGGCCGACCATCCCGAGCAGCGGCGTTACGGTCAGGCCGATCGCCGTCACGATTTGCCAGAATGCCGCCGTTTCCGGACGGATCAGCTGGGCCGCGGTCGCTGACCCGAGCACGATCAGCGTGGTTTCGGACGGCGAGGCCATGAGCACGCCGGTTTCCGCAGCGACCCCGGTCCGGTTTCCGGCGATCTTCAGAAGCAGCGCGGTGACGATCGCCTTGACCAGCAGCACCGCGACAAGTGCTGCGAGGATGCTCTGCCAATTCGCGATCACGAGCCCGAGCTTGACGCGCATTCCGACCGTGATGAGGAAAATGGCGAGGCCCAGCCCGCGAAGCGGGGCCGTGATCACCTCGACCTCGCCGCGATATTCGGTCTCGGCGATGACGATCCCGGCGATCAGCGCCCCGAGCACCGCCGAAAATCCGATCGCGGAGGTGACCAGGCTGGAGACGATCACTACCAAGAGGCAGGCGGCCAGGAACACCTCCGGATTCTTCGTGCGTGCGGCTTGCGCGAACAGTCCCGGGAGCAGCAGCCGCCCACCGAACAGCAGCCCTAGCGCGACGGCACCACCGAGCAGCAGCGTGCCCACGAGCGGACCCACGCCGGCGCTCGCACTCGGCGCCATCGCGCCGAGCGCGAACACGATCGGGACGAGGGCGACGTCCTCGAACAGCAGCATGCCGAACGCTGCGCGGCCTACTGCGGAATGAGTGCCGACCAGCGGCAGGACGATCGCGGTCGAGGACAACGCAAGCGCGAGGCCGAGGCCGATGGCGCCGGGTAGGCCCTGTCCGATAAAATGCAGTCCGGCGCCGATGATGAGCGCACAGGCGGCGAGCTCGGCCGCGCCGACGCCAAACACGATTCTCCGCATCGACCACAAGCGGCGGAGCGACAGCTCGAGGCCGATCGAGAACAGCAGCATGATGATGCCGAGCTCGGCGAAGGGCTCGACCCGCTGGGCATTCGAGATGGTCACGTAGTTCAGCCAGTGGTGCTGGGCGGCGAGACCGCCGAGCCCGGCTGGGCCGACGAGAATCCCGATCAGGATAAAGCCGATGATTGGGCTGATCCTCAGCCGCGCGAAGGCCGGGATGACGATTCCGGCGGCCCCGAGGATCACCAGCGCGTCACTGAACCCGGACGTGGCGAATCCGCCCTGCATGTGCTTGTTCTAGGCTGCGGCGCCGCCGCTTCCAAAATAGGAATTGGTCTGGCAGGAGCTGACGTCATGACGCCCACGCGAGACCTGGGCCTTCAAGGCTTGTCTCCAATTCGAAGGCGCGGCTCGAAAGTCACGAAAAATGGCGTTCCACTGCGTGACCTTAGTGAACTTAAGCCGTGACTGACCGCGACCTCGTCATCGCCGGTGGCGGTCCTGCGGGGATCATGGCCGGCCTTCTCTTCGCCCGCGCCGGCTGCAACGTGCAGGTCCTGGAAAAACACGCCGACTTTTTCCGCGACTTCCGCGGCGACACGGTGCACCCCTCGACCCTCGAGCTGCTGCGGGAGCTCGGCCTGATCGACGAGTTCCTCAAGCGTCCGCACGACGAAGTCCGGACCCTCACCGGACGGGTCGCGAACCGGCAGATCACCTTTGCGGATACCAGCCATCTTCCGGTCGAAAGCCGCTTCATCGCGCTCATGCCGCAATGGGACTTTCTCGACTTCCTTGCAAAGGAGGCACGGCATTATCCGACCTTCTCGCTGCGGATGCAGGCCGAAGCGGTCGACTTGATCATAGAAAACGGCCGCGTGTTGGGCGTCCTCCTCAGCGATGGCGAAGAGGTGAGGGCGAGGCTCACGATCGCCGCCGACGGTCGCAGCTCGATGCTCCGCGACAAAGCCGACCTGCCGAAGAAGGATCTCGGCGCCTCGATCGATGTCCTCTGGTTTCGCCTCCCTAAGCAGAAGACCGCGACGAACGAGACCGGCGGGACCTTCGGGGCAGGCACCTTCCTGGTCGAGCTAGACCGCGGCGACTACTGGCAATGCGCCTATGTCGTTCCGAAGGGCGCCGCGGACGAAATCCACCGCAACGGCCTTCCGGCGTTCTGCGCCAGCATCGCCCAAGCGGAGCCGAAGCTCGCCCCCGTCGTCGACACGATTGAGGACTGGGAGCAGGTAAAGCTTCTGTCCGTCTCGCTCGACCGGCTGACGCGCTGGTGGCGCCCGGGCCTGCTCGCGATCGGCGATGCCGCCCACGCAATGTCCCCAGTCGGAGGTGTCGGCATCAACCTCGCCATCCAGGACGCCGTCGCTGCTGCGACTATCCTCGCAGCGCCGCTGGCGGGGGGCGACGACGTCGACCCGCTGCTGAAGACGGTTCAGGAGCGGCGGCTATTCCCGACGCGAGTGATCCAGGGCGCGCAGAGGATCATCCACAACCGCGTGCTCACGCCTTTGGTGGCGCGCAAGGCCAAGCTCGACAAGGTGCCGTTCGTGCTCAGCCTGTTCGACCGGGTGCCGCTGCTCCGGCGGATTCCGGCGCGGCTGGTCGGCCTTGGCGTCCGCCGCGAGCACATCCGCTCGCCCGACGCGGGGCTCAGGCGGGCTGCGCCGCCTCGGCCATCGCGGCCTCGAGGTTCTTCACGATCGCCTCGAAGAACTGCTCGGTCGTAAGCCAGGGCTGCTCCGGACCGACGAGGATCGCGAGGTCCTTGGTCATCTGGCCGCCCTCGACCGTTTCGACGCAGACGCGTTCGAGGATGTCGGCGAATTGAGTGACCTCGGGAGTGCCGTCGAACTTGCCGCGATATTTAAGTCCACCCGTCCAGGCGAAGATCGAGGCGATCGGGTTCGTCGAGGTCGCCTTGCCCTGCTGGTGCATGCGGTAATGGCGCGTCACGGTACCATGCGCCGCTTCGGCCTCGATTGTCTTGCCGTCCGGAGTCATCAGTACCGAGGTCATCAGGCCCAGCGAACCAAACCCCTGCGCCACCTGGTCTGACTGGACATCGCCGTCATAGTTCTTGCAAGCCCAGACGAACTTGCCGCTCCACTTGAGGGCGGACGCGACCATGTCGTCGATCAGCCGGTGCTGATATTCGATTCCAGCTTTCTCGAACTTGTCTTTGTATTCGCTGTCGTAAATCTCCTGGAAGATATCCTTGAAGCGGCCGTCATACGCCTTCAAGATGGTGTTCTTCGTGGAGAGATAGAGCGGCCATTTCCGGCCCAGCGAGTAGTTGAAGCAGGCGTGGGCGAAGTCCCGGATCGACGCATCGAGATTGTACATGCCCATCGCGACGCCGGAGCCCGGAAAGTCAAAAACGTCGAAGTCGAGCTCCTGCCCGTCGTTGCCGACCCACTTCATGGTCAGCTTACCTGGGCCGGGGACGACGAAGTCGGTCGCCCGATACTGGTCGCCGAAGGCGTGACGGCCGACGACGATCGGGTCCGTCCAGCCGGGGATCAGCCGCGGCACGTTCGAAATGACGATCGGCTCCCTGAAGATGCAGCCACCGAGAATGTTGCGGATCGTGCCGTTTGGCGACTTCCACATCTTCTTGAGGCCGAAGTCCTGCACCCGCGCCTCAGCGGGCGTAATCGTCGCGCATTTGACCCCGACGCCATGCTGCTTGATCGCGTTCGCCGCATCGATCGTGACCTGGTCGTCAGTCGCGTCCCGGTTCTCGATCGACAAGTCGTAATAGAGGAGCTCGACGTCGAGATAGGGCTGGATCAGCCGCTCGCGGATCCATTGCCAGATGATGCGGGTCATCTCGTCGCCGTCGAGCTCCACGACGGGGTTCTTCACCTTGATCTTGGACATTCAGCTTTCCTGCGATTTTGCGCGGTTGGCGGCGCCTTAGGATGCGCTCCGAACGCGCGCAACCGCGCCGTTGTGCCGCTGCCCGCCGGTCTTTAAGGGGACGCGAATGCCCGCTCTCGACAAGCATGACTCGCCGCTGCCGACGACGACGGTGAAGTGGCGCTGGCCGTCGGTCCACCCGGACGGGCGCAAATATGTCGTCGGCGCTGCGGCGATCACCTTTTTCGCATTCCTGCTCCATGTCCATGTGATCGACTGGGTGCTCGCCGGCCTGACGATCTGGGTCGCCGCATTCTTCCGCGACCCGATCCGGACCACTCCCGATGGCGAGAAGCTGATCGTCGCTCCGGCGGACGGGCTGATCACGATGATCGCGAGGGTCGCTCCGCCGCCCGAGCTCAGAGGCCCCGACGCGCTTGCAGATGGCGAGTGCACCCGCGTGTCGATTTTCATGAGCGTGTTCGATGTCCACATCAACCGCGCCCCGATCACGGGCCGGATCAAGCGCATCGCCTATGTGCCCGGCAAATTCGTGAATGCAGACCTCGACAAGGCGAGCAAGGACAATGAGCGGCAGCACTTCCTGATCGAGGGCGCCGACGGACTGAAAGTCGGGTTCACGCAGATCGCCGGCCTTGTCGCGCGGCGGATCATTTCCTTCGTTCACGAGGGCGATGATGTCGAGGCAGGCCAACGCGTCGGTCTCATCCGCTTCGGCAGCCGCGTGGACGTCTATCTGCCGGCGGGCACTTCGCCGAAGGTCCTGCTCGGCCAGCGGGCCATTGCCGGCGAGACGGTGATCGCCGAAGCGGGCGTTAGCGCGACACTGACGGGCGTCAGCCAGTGAACGAAGACGGGGGTCCGCGCCGGATCCCGTTCCGAGCGATGGTCCCCAATGCAGTGACCGTCCTTGCGCTCTGCTCCGGTCTCAGCGGCGTCTATTTCGCCATCCGGGGAGAATGGGAAAAAGCGCTTGCGGCAATCGTGATCGCCGGCGTTCTCGACGGCATGGACGGGCGGATCGCGCGCCTACTTAGGGCTCAGAGCAGGTTCGGCGCCGAACTCGATTCGTTGAGCGACAATATCGCCTTCGGGACCGCTCCGGCATTGATCCTGTTCCTTTGGTCGCTTCATGCCGCACCCAAGTTCGGCTGGACGGCGGCGCTCGCGCTCGCGGTCTGCTGTGCGCTCCGCCTGGCGCGCTTCAACGCCGGGCTCGATGCCGCCGAGCAGCCGCACAAATCCGCCGGCTTCAATACCGGCGTGCCCGCGCCCGCCGGCGCGGGGCTTGCCTTCATCCCGATGTTCCTGTGGCTCGTCACGGGAAGCAGCTGGTTCCAGGCCTGGTATGTCGTAATGCCGTGGGCGTTGTTCGTGGCACTGCTGATGATCTCGAGCATCCCGACCTACAGCTGGTCGTCGATCCGCATCCGCAGCAGTTGGCGGCTTCTGGCGCTCGCAGGCATCGCGCTGCTCGGTGCAGCGCTGCTGACGGCGCCATGGTACACCTTGCTGATCGTCGCGGCGGGCTACCTGCTGATGATCCCCTTCGCGCTGGCGAGCTACGCCAGGGTCAAGCGGCGTCGCGCCACCGCTGCCCGCCGCACCTGACCAGCTGCGGGCGGCTCCGGCTCCTCAGCCGCGTTCCGACTCTCGGAAGTTCCTGCCGCGGAACGCCCTTGAGGGCGGCGGCGATCTTACCGCCGCTCTCCTCAAGAACCTTGGCACCCAGGACCATGAGCAGCCACAATGTGGCGAGGAAGGGCAGGGTGCCCAGAGCTGCAGTCATCACGTTCAGCCTCCTTTGAGGCGGCGCAATGTTCCTGTTTTGTTCTGCCGTGTCAAGTGCTCCATCGCAGGCGCTGCCAAGCCCTTGAAAGCTCGGGCACCTTTCGCTACTTGGCCGCCATCCCACAGGCGGAGCTGACATACCGGTGCCGGCCGAACGGTCGGTTACATGGCTTCGCCGAGGCAGAACCGGAAGGAGAATGATTATGGCGGCCACGGTCGTCACCATGCAGCAATTGCTCGAGGCCGGAGCGCATTTCGGCCACCAGACCCACCGCTGGAACCCCAAGATGAAGCCGTACATCTTCGGCGACCGTAACGGGGTGCACATCATCGACCTGTCGCAGACTGTGCCGCTCTTCGCGCGCGCGCTCGACTTCGTTCAGCAGACCGTCGCCCGCGGCGGCAAGGTGCTCTTCGTCGGCACGAAGCGCCAGGCGCAGGACGCGATTGCCGAGTCCGCGCAGGCCAGCGGCCAGCATTTCGTCAACCATCGCTGGCTCGGCGGCATGCTGACCAACTGGAAGACGATCTCCAACTCGATCAAGCGCCTGAAGAGCCTCGAAGAGCAGCTGTCGGGCGACACCGCCGGCCTCACCAAGAAGGAAGTGCTCCAGCTTACCCGCGAGCGCGACAAGCTTGAGAAGAGCCTCGGCGGCATCCGCGACATGGGCGGCCTTCCCGACATCATGTTCGTGGTTGACACGAACAAGGAAGAGCTGGCGATCAAGGAAGCCAACGTGCTCGGCATCCCGGTCGTCGCGATCCTCGATTCGAACAGCGATCCGAGCGGCATCGCTTTTCCGGTTCCGGGCAATGACGACGCAAGCCGCGCGATCCGTCTCTACACGGACGCCGTTGCCCAGGCGGTGGGTGAGGGCCGTACCGGCAATGCCGCAGCCCGTGGGCGCGACATCGGCGAAATGGCTGAGCCGCCGGTCGAAGCGGCGCTGGAAGCTTAAATCGACTGTGCCCCTGCGAAGGCATGGGCCCGGACCTATATTTAGCTTTTGGACTGGACCCTGGCTTTCGCCGGGGAACGAAAGGAATCATAAAATGGCTGAAATTACGGCCGCGACTGTGAAGGAACTGCGCGAGCGCACCGGCGCCGGCATGATGGACTGCAAAAAGGCGCTCGCCGAGAACAATGGCGAGATGGACGCTTCGATCGACTGGCTGCGTGCCAAGGGTCTCGCTGCCGCGGCGAAGAAAGCCGGTCGCACGGCTGCCGAGGGTCTCGTCGGCGTCGCCGTCGAGGGCAATCGCGGCGCAGTCGTTGAGGTGAACTCCGAGACCGATTTCGTCGCCAAGAACGAGATCTTCCAGGACTTCGTCCGCAACGTCGCCAAGCTCGCGTTTCAGCACGGCACCGACATCGAGGCGCTGGGCGCTGCCCAGTATCCTGAGGGCGGTACCGTCCAAGAGAAGCTGACCGATAATATCGCCAAGATCGGCGAGAATCAGTCGTTGCGGCGCGCGGACGTGCTCGAAGTAAACGAGGGCGCAGTCGTGTCCTACGTCCACAACCAGGTCGCGCCCGGCCTCGGC
>JABFXK010000037.1 GCA_013361785.1 Sphingomonas sp. | reverse complement strand
TTCGCATTCGCACTGTTCGCGCTCGGGATCATCGGGACCGGCCTTCTCGCCGTCCCTGTCCTCGCCGCCTCCGCCGCCTTCGCTGTCAGCGAAGCGCGTGGCTGGAAGAGCGGTCTCGAATACCAGCCGCAGCAGGCGAAGCGCTTCTACGCGATCATCGTCGCCGCGACACTGATCGGGGTCGCCCTCGACTGGTCGAGTCTCAGCCCCATGAAGGCGCTGTTCTTCAGCGCGGTGTTCAACGGAGTCGCGGCAGCGCCGCTCATGGCTGCGCTGATGATTGTCACTCATAGGCGCGAGATCATGGGCCGCTTTACCGAACGCGCGCCGCTGCTGATTGTCGGCTGGGCTGCGACCCTCGTCATGGCGGGCGCATCCATCGCCATGTTCGTCGGCGAGCTTAGCTGAGCGGCACCAACTTCGTTCCACGCGCGTTACGGCGTCATGCGTTCTATCTTCACCCGGATCGCCGCTTGGATCGCGACCGCCGCAGGGCAGCCGATCACCTTTCTCGCGGCCTGCGCGATCATCATCATTTGGGCGGTGACCGGACCCATCTTCCACTTCTCGGATACTTGGCAGCTGGTCGTGAACACCGGCACGACAATCATTACCTTCCTGATGGTCTTCCTGATCCAGAACAGCCAGAACCGGGACGCCGCCGCGATGCAGGCCAAGCTCGACGAGCTCCTCCGGGCGGTCGACAAGGCGCGCGAGAAATTCATCGGCATCGAGCATCTGACCGATCATCAGATCGAGCTCATCCGCAGCGCGCTCGAGCGTTATGCGAAAGACGCCGGCGACAAGGACGAGACTGCCGACGACACCGTGGACCGGCTCCTCAAACGCTTCTGATCAACTCGGTCTTCCGCTCTCGTGCTTCAACCTGCGATCCGCGTCGTCGATCGCGCGCAGCAGCTCGTTGAAGTGCGGCGCTTCCTCCACCGGCCATATCCGATCGAAGGCGGGTCCGAGCAGCTTTACCTCGCGCCGAGTGAGCAGGCCGACGGCGACAATGCGTTCCATGGCTTTCGCTCATTTGTCCTAATCTACATCAAAAACGCGTCCAACCGTCTGAAGTGCCTCTAGTTTCGCCCTTGCATCGTTCGGCTGTTCTGCTGCCGCGCCTCGCCGACTTGCGCGCTGCCCCTTGGCCGCGCCCGCGCACATCGCCACATTCACTAGCGAAATGCCTTCAGTCCTCCCCCAGTGGCAGCAGCTCGCGGTCTATGCCGTAGGCATTGCGCTCATCATCATGCTGCTCCAGCGCATTCCTGTCGTGGGGCGGATCATCCGGTTCGCGATTTCGCTGGGCCTGTTCGCCTTCCTGGTCTTCATCCTGCTCCAGCAGGCGCCCTACCAGCCAGAGCTGTCACGGCTGACGAGCAGCCTCGGACTCGACAATCAGCAGGTTTCGGGGAACGAGCTGCGCGTCAAAATGGCAGCGGACGGCCATTTCTGGGTGAATGCGTCGATCAATGGCGTGAAGCGCCGGATGCTGATCGACAGTGGCGCAACGGTCACCGCGATCTCCGACGGGACCGCAACTTCGGCCGGCGTGACGTCAGGCACCAACCTCGCGCCCGTGATGCTGCGCACCGCCAACGGAGTGGCCCCTGCCCGGACAGGCTCGATCGACGAACTGAAGGTCGGCAACATCGTCGCCCGGAACTTGAAGGTCGTCACCGCTCCGGGCCTCGGCAATCTCGACGTGCTCGGGATGAACTTCCTGTCGAAGCTTCAGTCGTGGCGTGTCGAGGACGGGACTCTGGTCCTCGTCCCGCATCATCCGCAACCGTCGAACAGCGGGTAGAGCCCGCGGTCAGGAAATCTTCCGGACGGTTGCCTGCGAGCTCGCGACTGCAATTCCGAACTTCCGCACGGTCATGCTGCTCGACGCGGCTCGGCCGCCAGGCAGCGGAGTGAGCCACTGTTCGACCGAAAGACCGCCGCGCATCTTCATTCGAAAGCGGAATCGGTCACCTACTTCATCAATGGTCACCGGCCCGCTCGCTTCGGACATCGTGCCGACGAACCGCCCCGGACCGGCGCGCTTGATCAGCCATCGGCGCATGTAGGGCGCTCGTCCCTCGTCTTCGACACGCTGGACGAGGCTTAACGAACCATCCCGCTCGACTACGCCGTGCCCGATGCTTCGAGTGTGAACCGGCTTGTGCATGACGACTTTGAGTGTCCCGACGGTTTCCGTCACGCCTTCGAAGAAGCTGAACGGATCGTCTCGCTGCTGCGCACTGACGATGCCGGGGCTGAGAGAAGCTGCAAAGAACGCTACAGGCGCGATCGCGCGGTACAGCTGAATCATGGAATTCCATCTTTGGTTGCCCGCGGGCAGAACCCCCGCGAAATGCTTGGGCCCGGGCGCATGAACCTGTGATGGCGGATTTTGTGCCGTCCGCGTCGATCATTGTGTGCCGGTCCCCGAGGCCATAGGCAACGCGGAGGTTTTCCTCCCGCGCCGCATCGCCTAACCCGCGATCGATGCATTTCCTCGATCAGGCCAAGATCTACGTGAAGTCCGGCGCCGGCGGCCCCGGCGCGGTGAGCTTCCGGCGCGAGAAGTTCATCGAGTTCGGCGGTCCCGACGGTGGCGACGGCGGCAAGGGCGGCGATGTGATTTTCGAAGCGGTGCCCGGCCTCAATACGCTGATCGACTTCCGCTACACCCAGCACTTCCGCGCGCCCCGCGGCAAGGGCGGGGCAGGCTCGAACCGCACCGGCGCGCAAGGCGAGGACCTCGTCATCAAGGTGCCTGTCGGAACGCAAATTCTCGCCGACGACGAAGAGCGCACGTTGCTCGCCGATCTGACGCAGGTGGGACAGCGCGTGACCCTGCTGAAGGGCGGCATGGGCGGGCGCGGCAACGCCAGCTACAAGAGCTCCACCAACCGCGCCCCGCGCCAGCACCAGACGGGCGAGCCGGGCGAAGAGATGTGGGTGTGGCTGCGCCTGAAGCTGCTCGCCGACGTCGGTCTCGTCGGCCTCCCGAACGCCGGCAAGTCGACCTTCCTGAATTCCGTCACCAACGCGTCGGCCAAGGTCGGCGATTATCCGTTCACGACGCTTCGCCCGCAGCTCGGAGTCGTTCGCCACAAGGGCCGCGAGTTCGTCATCGCCGATATCCCGGGCCTGATCGAAGGCGCGGCCGAGGGCGCGGGAATCGGCGATCGTTTCCTTGGCCACGTCGAGCGCACACGGCTGCTTCTCCACCTCGTGGATGGCTCGGCGGAGAACCCACTCGAAGCCTGGCAGATCGTCCGCGGCGAGCTCGAAGGCTATGGCGCCGGACTCACGGAAAAGCCGGAGACAATCGCCCTCACCAAGGCCGACCTGCTCGACGACAAGCAGCGCGCAAAAGTCGCCAAGGCGCTCGAGAACGAATCCGGCGCCAAGGTCTTCCCCATCAGCGCTCCGCTGGAGGAAGGGCTCCAACCGCTGCTCGATGCCATCGACCAGCGACTCGGCGACGCCGCC
>JABFXK010000116.1 GCA_013361785.1 Sphingomonas sp. | reverse complement strand
CAGTCGCCGCTGCGCTGCGCGAGGCTCATGAGGACATCCTGCTCGATCCCGCCGCAGTCGAGCTGGTCGGGACGATCGAGCCTTACCGCACCGTCACCGGTTATGTGGTCACGCCGGTCATCGGTGTCGTCCCGCCGGACCTCCCGCTCGAGCCGCACGAGCATGAAGTCGCGGCATTGTTCGAGACTCCGCTTTCCTTCCTTCTCGACATGGCAAACCTCCGCCGCCAAAGCGCGCTGTTGCAGGGACGCGAGCGCCACTATTACGAGATCGTCTGGAACGGGCGCAGGATCTGGGGGGCAACGGCGGCGATGATCGTCAATCTTTCGCGCAGGCTGCAGTGGCGCTGATCATCGACCCCGCGAAATGGCGCAGCCGCCGTGGAATGAAGCGCCTGCTCGACGCGCTCGGCGCGAAAGAGGGCCTCACCCGCTACGTCGGCGGCGCCGTCCGGGATGATCTCCTCGATCTTCCCGTCAGCGACGTCGACCTCGCCACGAGGCTCGAGCCCGAGGAAGTCATTCGGCGGCTCGAGCGGGCGCGGATCAAGGCCGTGCCGACCGGCATCGACCATGGCACCGTCACCGCCGTTAGCGACGGGCACCCCTACGAAATCACGACGCTGCGCCGCGACGTGTCGACCGATGGGCGGCGCGCGACGGTTGCCTTCACCAGCGACTGGGAAGAGGACGCTGCCCGCCGCGACTTCACCATCAACGCGCTTTCCGCCGATCCGCAGACCGGCGAGGTGTTCGATTATTTCGGCGGCGTCGACGATCTCGTCGCTCGCCACGTGCGCTTCATCGGCGACCCGTTGAAACGGATTGCCGAGGACCATTTGCGCATCCTGCGCTACTTCCGCTTCCACGCGCGCTTCGGCGCGGGCGAGCCTGACAAGGCTGCGCTCGAGGCCTGCACTGAGCGAGCGAAGGATCTCATGGCGCTGTCGCGCGAGCGGATCGCAGACGAGCTCCTGAAGCTGCTCGCCTTTGCCGATCCGGCGGCGACTGTCCGGATCATGATCGAGCATGGTATCCTCAAGCCCATCCTGCCCGAGATCACGCCCGATCGGCTCACCGATCTCATCGCGCTAATCGAGGCCGAGCAAGGCGCAGGAATCGAGTCCGACGGCCTGCGCCGCCTCGCCGCCCTTCTGCCGAGTGATCCCGCTCTCGCTGACTCCATCGCGACGCGGCTGAGGCTTTCGAACAAGGCGCGAAAGCGGCTTGCCTGCGCAGCCGATCGCGGCGGCGCTTCATCACCAGAAGCGCTGGTGTACCGCCTCGGCAAAGAGTGCGCTGTCGATCGCCTGCTGCTCGCGGCGCGGGTCGACGATGCTGCGCTCGCCGCAAACTGGCGTGCGCCGCGGATGCCCATAGGCGGAGGCGCCCTGATCGCTCGCGGGCTTCCTGAAGGACCCGTGGTCGCGCGCACATTGAAGACCATCGAGAACCGCTGGATCGAGGCCGGCTTTCCCGACGGCGACGCGTTCGAAGCGATCGTCGGTGACGCCATCTCGGACGCGCGCCGCTAGCCGCCGATCTTGCTTGAGCGCCGGACCTTTTCGACGGCGCCGGGGCGAACCTTTTCCCCGCGCTTCTGGGTCGAGCGGACCTTCAGCAGGTCCTGCCGCGACAGGATCCCGACCACCTCGCGGCTCTCCGGATCGACGATCGGCACCCGGCCGGTCCCGGATTCCACCATCATGTCCGCGACCTCGCCGCACGGGGTTTCGGGAAAGGCGACCAGCGTCGACGCATCAGAAAGCACATCGGCGAGATGACCGGCGAGGCGGCGCCCGTCCTGCTTCCACCGCAATGCGTCCGTCCTCGAAACCAGGCCGAGCAAACGTCCGCGATCGTCGACGACCGGGTAGGAGCGATGCAGCGCCTCGTCGCTGAAGAACGTCACCGTGTCGGAAAGTGTCATTGCCCCCGGCAAGGTCTTCGGCTGCGGGGTCATCACCTGCGCCGCCAGGAGGAATTCGAGCGCATCGACGGTATATTCGCGCAGGATGTGGCGGCCGCGGCGCGCAATTTTCTCGGTCAGGATCGACCGCTTCATGATCAGGACGCTGACCGCATAAGCGGCCGACCCGGCGGCAATTGTCTCCGGCAGGGCCGAGAGATGGTTGGTGAGCTCGGCGGCGAACAATGCGCCGGTCATCGGCGCGCGCATCACGCCGCTCATTACGCCGGCCATGCCGACCATCGCCCAGAAGCCCGGATCGCCGGGGAGGTACTGGCCGATCAGGAAGCCCGCGCATCCGCCGAGGATCAGTAGCGGCGCGAGGATTCCGCCCGAAGTTCCCGACCCGAGCGCGACCAGCCACACCACCGCCTTGACGGCGAGCAGGAGCAGGACCGCCTTGACCACTAGATTACCGTTCACCAGCGCGTCGATGGTGCCGTAGCCGGCGCCGAGCACCCGCGGCTCGATCAGGCCGCCGATGCCCACCACGACTGCGCCGATCGCCGGCCACCACATCCAGTGGATCGGCAGCTCGTGGAAACCGTCCTCGATGCGATAGAGGATGAACGACAGGATCGCGGCTTCGAGGCCGGTGACGAGGCCGATCAGCGCCGAGAGCGCAACCGGCTCGATTCCTACCGGCGTCGGCGCCGCGAAGGGAAACAGCGGCCCTGAGCCGACAAGCAGCGGACGCCACGCTAGCGAGATGAGCACTGCCGTCGCGACGGGGACGAAGCTGCGCGGCTTCCATTCGAACAGCAAAAGCTCGACCGCGAGCATGATCGAAGCGAACGGCGTTCCAAAGATGCCGGTCATGCCCGCGCACGCGCCCGCGACGAGCAAGGTCTTGCGCTCCGCCGCGCTCAGCCGGAACAGCTGCGCGAACAGCGAGCCGATCGCGCCGCCCGTCATGATGATCGGGCCCTCGGCGCCGAACGGTCCGCCGCTGCCGATCGACACCGCCGACGACAGAGGCTTCAGCAACGCGACCTTCATCGACCGCTTGCTTTCGCCGAACAGGATCGTTTCGATCGCTTCCGGGATTCCGTGGCCGCGGATCTTGTCCGACCCGAACCGCGCCATCAGTCCGACGACCAGCCCGCCGAGCACCGGGATGATCAACGTCGCGAAGCCCGGGTGCACCGTCGCCATGTCGGCCATCTGTGTCGACCAGCGGTGAAACCAGAACAGGTTCGTCGCGATATAGATGAGCTTCAGCAGCGCCCAGGCGCTCAACGCCCCGCCAGTGCCCGCGACCGTCGCCATCGCGGCGAGGATCAGCATCCGGTAGTCGGCGCTGTAATCGGCTAGACGCCGTGGGTGGCGAAGCGAGGTGGAAGGCATGGCGGGCGCATGTGACTTGCCGGCTCGCGAATGCAACCGCGACTGCACTCACTTGACTTTCGTCAAGTGATGTTAGGCTCCGCGGCTCCTCAGCAACTCGGCATAATGCTGCGCAAGTTCCTCGTGCACGCGCCGCGCAATCTCGCATGCGGCGCTCTTCGCCGCAGCTCGCTCCGCCAGCT
>JABFXK010000215.1 GCA_013361785.1 Sphingomonas sp. | reverse complement strand
CTGGTGGATGACCTTCGGTCTCGCCTGCTGCGCGGTCGAGATGATCCATGTGAACATGCCGCGCTATGATCTTGAAAGATTTGGCGTTGCTCCGCGCGCAAGCCCCCGCCAGTCGGACGTGATGATCGTCGCCGGGACGCTCTGCAACAAGATGGCTCCGGCGCTCCGCCGCGTCTACGACCAGATGAGCGAGCCGCGCTACGTGATCTCGATGGGCAGCTGCGCGAACGGCGGCGGCTATTACCATTACAGCTATTCGGTGGTGCGCGGCTGCGACCGTATCGTCCCCGTCGATATCTACGTGCCGGGCTGCCCGCCGACGGCCGAGGCCTTGCTGTACGGAATCCTCCAACTGCAGCGGAAGATCCGCCGCGAAGGGACCATCGAGCGCTGATGGCGGTCCAGCTCGCTCCGCACGTGCCGAAAATGGCTTCCGACGAGGGTGTGGTCGAAGCGGCCAAGGCTGCGCTCGGCGACGTGATCGTGGACGTGAAGGACCATGTCGGCGAGATCACGCTGACCGTCCGTCGCGAGAGCATCGTCGAGGTGTGCCGGACGCTGCGCGACACGCCCGGGCTCGAATATCAGCAGCTCATGGACATTGCCGGAGTCGATTATCCGGAGCGGTCTGAGCGGTTCGAGGTCAATTACCACCTGCTGTCGCTGACGAAGAACCGGCGAATCCGCGTGAAGGTGCTGACCGACGAGCTTACGCCCGTGCCGAGCATCGTCTCGCTTTGGCCGGTGGTCGGCTGGTTCGAGCGCGAGGCGTTCGACATGTACGGCATCATGTTCGAGGGTAATCCGGACCTCCGCCGAATTCTCACCGATTACGGCTTTGAAGGCTATCCGCAGCGGAAGGACTTTCCGCTGACCGGCCATGTCGAGATGCGCTATTCCGAGGCCGAGAAGCGCGTCGTCTATGAGCCGGTGTCGCTTCCGCAGGACTTTCGTACCTTCGACTTCCTCATGCCGTGGGAAGGCCCCGAATATCATCTCCCGGGGGACGAGAAGGCGACCGGCGAAGGCCCCGGCGCTCCGAGCCCGGCCCCTGCGCCCAGCGGTCCCGCGCCGCAGAACGTCAAAACGCCAGCGAACGTGCCGAAGACTACCGACAGCCCCGCCGAGACGGGTGCGGGCAAGCCGGGCGACAAGGCGGCCAAGGCGCAGGCGCGCAAGCCGCGCGCCAAGAAAGCCGAGCAGGAAGTCCTCAAGCCCAAGGACGGGCCTGAGCCGAAACCGAAGGGCCCGGGACGTCCGCGCAAGGGCGGAGGTCCGGCATGCGCCGCACCATCGAAGTCACCATGGGAGCAGGCGGCGAGGGGCCCGAGCTTGCGGGCCGTCCCGGCGCGATCCACCCCGCCGGTCGCGATCCCGGCGACGAGAAGCTCAACAATTACACGATCAACTTCGGGCCGCAGCACCCGGCCGCCCACGGAGTCCTCCGCCTGATCCTGGAACTCGACGGCGAGGTGGTCGAGCGGGTCGATCCGCACATCGGCCTTCTCCACCGCGGCACCGAAAAGCTGATCGAATACAAGACCTACGCGCAGGCGCTGCCCTATTTCGACCGGCTCGATTATTGCTCGCCGATGTGCATGGAGCACGGCTTCGTGCTCGCGATCGAGAAGCTGCTCGGCCTCGAGATCCCGCTTCGCGCCCAATACATCCGCACGATGATGGCGGAGCTGACCCGCATCAAGAACCACATGCTGAACCTGGGCAGCCATATCATGGATGTCGGCGCGATGACGCCCAACCTATGGCTGTTCGAAGTCCGCGAAGACCTGATGCAGATCTACGAGCATGTGTCCGGCGCGCGCATGCATGCGAACTACTTCCGAGTCGGCGGTGTGCGCGAGGACATCCCTCCCGCTGTCTTGGACAAGATCGGAGAGTTCCTCGATAACCGCTTGCAAATCTTCGAGGATGCAATCTCGCTCGTCGCCGACAACCGCATCTTCAAGCAGCGCAACGTCGACATCGGCGTGGTCAGCAGGGACGATGCGATCGCCTGGGGCTTTTCCGGCCCGATGATCCGAGCGTCTGGCATTCCGTGGGACATCCGCAAGGCGCAGCCGTACGAAGTCTACGACCGGATGGACTTCGAGATCCCGGTCGGCACCAACGGCGATTGCTACGACCGCTTCATGGTGCGGGTTGAGGAGGTCCGCCAGAGCTGGAAGATCGCTCGCCAGTGCCTGCAGCAGCTTCCGCCGGGGCCGGTCGGCGCCGACAACAAGGTGTTCCCACCGAGCCGAGGCACGATGAAGACGTCGATGGAAGCGCTGATCCATCATTTCAAGCTCTACACCGAAGGCTATCACGTCCCACCCGGGGAGGTGTACGTCGCCACCGAGAGCCCCAAGGGCGAGCTCGGAGTCTATCTCGTCGCCGACGGCACGAACCGCCCCTATCGGTGCCACATCCGCCCGACCGGCTTCTCGCACCTGCAGGCGATGGACTTCATGATGAAGGGCCACATGCTCGCCGACACCACCGCCATCCTCTCGGCGATCGACGTCGTGTTCGGGGAGGTGGACCGGTGATAGCTGCCTTCGTTGCGAGCGCTTCTGTGTTGGCCGCGGCTCCTGAGGCCGCGGCGACTAACCCGCTGCCGCTGAGTGCCAAAGAGGCTTCAGAACGCTTCGGACAGCTGACCTCGGGCCAAGTGAGCGCCGTAACTTCGGCTTCGAAACAGCTCTTCGCGAAACTGCGTGCAAGTGAGGATGCGCAGTGGGACGGACCGAAGCTGTACCTGAGTCACTCCGTGGAAAGGGAATACCAGCAAGCGAGCATCGCTGAACTGAAGCAGGAACTGGCTGGAGGAGCTGTTACGCTTTTCGACCCATACAGCATTGGCACAAGCTCCGGCGAAACAGACGCGGTAATCATGGCGAAGATTGATCCTGCGGGCAGTAGGCCGGCGCGATGGACAGCGATCGCGTTCGTTCTGAAAGGTGACTCGGTGCAGCGAATCGTCATTGCGCCGCAACCGTGGATTAGGCTCATGAGTCGCTGATGGCCGGGCAGGCAGGAATCCTCGACAGCCCCGAGCAGCGCGCCCGCTGGGAGAATTTCCAGTGGACGCCTGAGAACGCGAAGGCCGCGAAAGAGATTGTCGCGCGCTATCCCGAGGGACGGCAAATGTCGGCCTCGATCCCGCTGCTCGACCTCGCGCAGCGGCAGATCGGGGCTGAGACGAACACGCAGGGCTGGCTGCCGATCCCGGTGATGGAGTTCGTCGCGCGTGAGCTCGGCATGCCTTACGTCCAGGTGCTCGAGGTCGCGACCTTCTACACCATGTTCAATCTCGAGCCGGTCGGCCGCTTCCATGTCCAGGTGTGCGGGACGACGCCATGCATGCTGCGCGGCTCCGACGACGTGCTGAAGGCCTGCTACAAGCGCGGCCTCAAGAAGGGCCATACGACCGAGGACGGGCTATTCACCCTGACCGAGGTCGAATGCCTCGGCGCCTGCGCCAATGCGCCAATGGTCCAGGTCAACGACGAC
>JABFXK010000267.1 GCA_013361785.1 Sphingomonas sp. | reverse complement strand
CCGGATCGTTTGCGTAGACCGCGCCGTGTGCGAGCGTCACCGCCTTGCCGCCGAATCCACCGACTGACTGCAGGCCCTTGATTGTCGACGAGATGTCGTCGGTCTTGGCCCGCTTGAGCTCCTCGGCCGTCGGGCCGTTGTTGATGAAATCGGCGATGACGGCGTCGAGCTGCTGCCCGACCAGCGCCGGGTCGACACCCGGCCTCACCGTCGCTTCAACCTGGAACTCACCGACGCGTTCCAGTTCTTCGACGCCGGCGGACACGCCGACCGCCGTCTTCTTGTCGCGCACGAGCGCGTTATCGAGACGCGAGCTGGCCAGACCGCCGAGCACGCTCGCTGCCATTTCGAGCGCCGGCGTGTCCTTTGCGGTGATGCCCGGCACCGCCCACATCCGGTAGATCGTCGTATTGGCGACCTCATCGTGGAAGGTCGCGGTGACCGGCGCCTTCAGAGTCGGAACCGCGGCAGCCGCGGGGATCGACTTGGGACCTGCGGGAATGTCGCCGAAATATTTCTCGACCAGCGGCCGTGCTTCAGCGGGCGTGATATCGCCGGCGAGCACGAGCACTGCATTGTTCGGGCCGTAGTGGGAGCGGAACCAGTCCTTCACCACTTCGAGGCTCGCCTGGTCGAGGTCGCTCATCGAACCGATCACCGTGTGGTGATAGGGATTGCCGGCGGGGAACAGCGTCTGCTGGATCGAATATTGAAGGAGCCCGCCCGGCTGGTTGTCGTCGCCGCGCTTTTCATTCTGGACGACGCCGCGCTGGATATCGAGCTTCTTCTGGGTGACCGCAGGAAGCAGGTGACCCATGCGATCGCTCTCGAGGAACAAGGCGCGGTCGAGCGCCGCCTTCGGCACCGTCTCGAAATAATTGGTTCGGTCGAAATTCGTAGTGCCGTTCATGTCGGTCGCGCCGATCGCCTGCATCGGCTCGAACCAGCTGGTGTCACTATGCTGCGAGCCGCCGAACATCAGATGCTCGAACAGATGCGCGAAGCCGGTGCGGCCGGCGGGCTCGTCCTTTGAACCGACATGGTACCAGACGGAAACCGCGACGACCGGCGCCTTGTGGTCCTCGTGGACGACGACCTTGAGCCCGTTCTTGAGCGTGAAGGTCGAGTAGGGGATCGACACGTCCTTGACGAGCGCGGAGACCGGAACGCCCTGCGGCAGCGGCGCGGCAAGCACCGGCGGCGTGAGGACCGTCGCGGCGGCGAGAATGGCAAAGCGGCTCGAGAAGCGCATCACGTTCAGATCTCCGGCTGAATTCCTTCGGCGAACCGGAGCTTAGCGGCGGTTTGGAGCCTTGCAACTGCTGCCGCGCGGGAGCGCGGGATTTTCGATTAACGCGCCTTCTCAGTCAGTCGAATGTGAAGACGGTCAGCCAGGAACTTCCGGTGGTCTGAAACCCTCGGCGCCTAAGCTCGGAAAGAACTGCACGCATGTGCTGAGCGCCATACACCACTGCAATATTGAGACGCTCCGGCTCGCTGCGGCGATCTATCTCGTTGCCAAGCTTGGCGATCAATCGTTCATCGCGCGCCCCCAATACGCACTGTTTGAACACTGCGAATTGCGGATCCCACAGTAGTATTTCCTTAGCGGAGAGCCGGTCCTCTAACTCCAGGTTCTTCGCGATAGACTCCCGAGATGCCGTAAACCGCCGGATCAGTCCGAGAAGCGGTGCCACAAGTGCAGCAAGGACCCGCATCCACAAGGGCACTCTCCTCCATTCATGATTGAACTCGATCCTCGTGAGATCAGCATGAACGACACGCGCTTTGACCGTGCCATCGACGGGACTGCGCGGCTGGACAATCAATCCGAGCCGAGCCGTGTTCATCCAGCGATATGAACTTGTGAGCAGCGCGACGACAGGAGACCGGACTCCCTCCACCAACATCACGTCATGCGAGCCGGCGTCGTCGTAAACCTGCCGATAGAAACTCTCGGTGCCGATATGGATCATCGGAAAGAGGGTCGCCACGGTCATCCCGTCGGCGCTTGTCAATGTGTGTCTTGCAGCGCGCAGTGCAAATACGGACTTTTCGACGATCTGCATGAGATCGCGACTACTCGAACTCGACGATCACCTGGTCGACGGCGAGGCTGTCGCCAGCTTTCGCGGGAGTCGCTTTGACCGTCGCGGCCTTGGGCGCGCGGAGGATATTCTCCATCTTCATCGCTTCCATGACGGCCACTGGCTGGCCCGGCTCGACCTTGTCGCCGACCGAGACGTCGAGCTTGGTCAAAAGCCCAGGCATCGGCGCGAGCAGCAGCCGTGAGAGATCCGGCGGCTCCTTCTCGATCATGTAGTGCGAAAGATCCGCGACGTGCGGCACGAGCACCTGCACCTTGTGCGTGCTCCCGCGAGTCTGGAGCTCCCAGTTGCGACCGGCGCGGCGGACCTGGATGATTCGCTTGCGGTCGTCGATCAGCACCGTGAGCAGCCGCTGCCCGGGCGCCCAGCGGCCAACGATATCGATCAGCTCGCCGCCGTCGAGAATCGCGAGCGTACCGCCCTTGTAAGGCTTGATCCGGACCTTGTGCTCGGCGCCGCCGTCGATGCGCACCACGCGCTCGCAGGGCACATAGACCCTCTCGCCGAGCTGATCGCTGATCTCGAGCGCGCGCTCCTCCCCGATCACCGAGACCATGCCGGCGATCACCGCGAGATCCGCCTTCAGCTGATCGTCGGCAGGCGCACCCTCGAAGCCTTCGGGATATTCTTCGGCGATGAAGCCGGTGGTGATCTCGCCGGAGCGGAAGCGCGGGTGCTGCATCAGCGCTGAGAGGAAATCGACATTGTCGTTAATGCCGTCGATTACGAACTGGTCGAGAGCGGCGACCTGCGCGTCGATCGCGCCCTCGCGCGTCGGCGCCCAGGTGACGAGCTTGGCGATCATTGGGTCGTAGAACATCGAGACCTCGCCGCCCTCGGCGACGCCATCGTCGACGCGCACGACATGGTCCGGCTCGCGAACTGCGACAGACGGGCGATAGCGGATCAGGCGCCCAGTACTCGGAAGGAAGCTGCGGTACGGGTCCTCGGCATAGACGCGCGTCTCGATTGCCCAGCCGTTGATGCCGATATCGTCCTGCGTGAACTTCAGCTTCTCGCCCGCCGCGACGCGGATCATCTGCTCGACGAGGTCGAGGCCGGTGATCTCCTCGGTCACGGGATGCTCGACCTGCAGCCGCGTGTTCATCTCGAGGAAGTAGAAGCTCTTGCCGGACGGATCGGCGCCGGTGACGATCAGCTCGACCGTGCCGGCACTGTAATATCCAACCGCCCCCGCCAGAGCGACGGCCTGCTCGCCCATCGCTTTCCGCATCTCCGGCGACACGAAAGGCGACGGCGCTTCCTCGACCACCTTCTGGTGACGGCGCTGGATCGAGCATTCGCGCTCGTTGAGGTAGAGGATGTTGCCGTGCTGGTCGCCCAGGACCCGGATCTCGATGTTCCGCGTCTGATCGATGAACTTATCGATAAACACGCGGTCGTCGCG
>JABFXK010000076.1 GCA_013361785.1 Sphingomonas sp. | reverse complement strand
GACGAAGGTGCTTTACGTCGATGACAAGACCGGTGCGTCGGACGTCGCGTTCCAGCCGGGCAACCCGAAGATCATGTATGCGGGCATGTGGCAGGCCTATCGCAAGCCGTGGATCATGGAGAGCGGCGGACCGGGAAGCGGATTCTATAAGTCGACGGACGGCGGATCGACCTGGACGCGGCTCAGCGGGAACGGGCTTCCGGAAGGAATCCTCGGCCGCGTGAACGTCGCCCCGACGACCGACCCGAAGCGCGTCTATGCGATGATCGAAGCGAAGAAGGGCGGGCTCTACCGCACCGACGACGGCGGCAAAAGCTGGAAGCTGATCAACGACAAGAACCAGTACCGGCAGCGCGCCTGGTACTTCAACACGGTGTTCGCCGACCCCAAGACTGCGGACACGGTCTATGTCCTGAACACGGCGCTTTATCGCTCGACCGACGCGGGCAAGACGTTCAAGAATCTGCGCACGCCGCACGGCGACGACCACGAGCTGTGGATCGACCCGACCGATCCCAAAAGGATGATCAACGGCAATGACGGCGGAGCGACGATCACCGTCGACGGCGGCGACACCTGGTCGAGCGAAATGAACCAGCCGACCGCCCAATTCTATCACATCGCGACCGACAACCAGTTCCCGTATCGGCTCTATGGCGACCAGCAGGACAATAGCTCCGTTTCGATCGCCAGCGCCGGCCGCGGCGGCGGAGTCGGGATCGAGGATTATTACGAGGTCGGCGGCGGCGAGAGCGGCTACATCGTTCCCGACCCGACCGACCCGAACATCGTTTACGCCGGCGGCTACGATGCGGAGATCACGCGTTACGATCATCGCACCGGAATGACCCGCGAGATCACGCCGTGGCCGCGCAACTCGATGGGCTGGGCCCCGGCGAACCTTGAGCACCGGTTCCAGTGGACCGCACCGATCATGGTCTCACGCCACGCGCCGCACGCGCTCTATTTCGGCGCAGAGCAGCTGTTCAGATCAACCGACCAGGGGGCGAGCTGGACCGCGATCTCCCCCGACCTGACGCGCAACGACAAGTCGAAGCAGCTGTCCTCGGGCGGCCCTTTGACCAAGGACAATACGAGCGTCGAGATCTACGACACGATCTTCTCGGTCGCGGACGGCGTTAACGCGAACGAGATATGGGTCGGCACCGACGATGGCCTCATCCAGCTGACCCGCGACGGCGGCGCGCACTGGACGAACATCACGCCGCCGCAGATGCCCGAATGGGCGACGGTCGACCAGATCGAGGTCGATCCGGCTCGGCCCGGCACGGCGTACATTGCGGCAGACCGGCACCGGCTCGACGACTTCCGGCCTTACGCATTCAAGACGGCCGACTACGGACGCAGCTGGGTTCCGATCACCGGCGGCATTCCAGCCGACGCCTACGTTCACGCCGTGCGCGTCGATCCGGCGCGCGCGGGTCTGCTCTACGCGGGCACAGAGAAGGGCGTGTTCGTGTCGTTCGACGATGGCGCCAGCTGGCAGCCGCTGCAGCTCAACCTGCCGGTCGTGCCGGTGCACGATCTCGCGGTTCACGGGGATTCGCTGGCACTGGCCACGCATGGCCGCGCCTTCTGGGTACTCGATGACCTCGCGCCCGTGCGGCAATGGTCGGCGGCGGCCGAGGCGAGCAAGGCCTATCTGTTCGCGCCCCAGCCGGCGAACCACACGGTGTACCGGACCTCGCTGCGCAGCCTCCGCTTCTTCGGTGGTGCGAACCCGCCCGGTGGCGCGGTCATCGATTATTGGCTCTCGCCCACTTTCGGAACTCCGCGCGAAAGCGATGAAGCCAAGGCCAATGACGCCGCCAAGAAGGACAAGGCGCCCGATCCGCTCGCTTCGCGCATCAAGCTCGAGATTCTCGACGCGGCCGGCAACGTCATCACGACGGTGCCCGAGCCCGAGCCGAAGGAGCAGGGCACGCCCGCCCCGGCCCGACCGCGGCCGAATGCGCCGGCCAAGGCCGTGCCGGGCGAGCAGGAGCAGGCCGCCGCCGAGGAGGAAGAGGACGAGGGGCCGCCCAAGCCCAAGCTCACCCATTATGCCGGCCTCAACACGTTCGTCTGGGACATGCGTTACCCAAGCGCGACGCCCATTCCGCACTCACCGCTGTGGGCGGGAAGCGTCGAGGGCCCGCGCGCGCTTCCGGGCAATTACCGGGTGCGCTTGACGGTCGACGGAGTCAGCCAGACCCGGCCGCTGGTGATCGCGCCGGATCCGCGCGGCACCGCCACTCCGGAGGCGCTTCGCGCCCAGTTCACGCTTCACCAGCAGATCAACGCCGAGCTCGACGCAGTAGACAAAACGGTGCTCGACATCCGGGCTGAGCGCGACCGCCTCAATGCTCTGAAGGCCGCCAACCCCGCGCTTGCGCCCCGCATCGAGCCGGTCGTCGCGCAGATGACCGCGATCGAGGAGGTGCTGGTCCAGCCGCGCGCCCGCGCGTCGGAGGACGCGCTGAACTACCCGATCCAGCTCAACAACATGATCGCAGCGTTGGGCTCGCTGGTCGACGACGGCGATTATCCGCCGACCGTGCAAGACCAGCAGGAGTTCGTTCAGCTCAAGGGCGAGGCCGACCGCCAACTCGCCGCCTGGGCGGCGCTGAAGGCGGGTCCGGTAAGCGCGTTAGAAGCGGCGCGCTGATCTAATCGCGCTCAATTCGCGGACCGGCGGCGAAGCCCAAGCGTTGTTCCGCTGAAGGAGAGCCGCAATGAGTGAACTCGACGCAGAAGACCGCGAGAAACTGAAGGACAGCCAGTACGCTTTCCCGAAAGAGCGCAAGGAACCGATCGAGGATGCAAGCCACGTCCGCAATGCGATCGCGCGCTTCGACCAGGTCGAGGGCGTGTCCGACAAGGAGCGCGACGAAGCGTGGGACCGGATCAAGAAAGCCGCCAAGAAATTCGGCGTCGAGGTCCACGAGAAGAGCTGGCGCGAGCTGGGTAAGAAGAAATAGCTGTGCTCCGGCGAAGGCCGGAGTCCAGCCGGCGAAGCCGGTAGCGCTGACGCGCTCCTGGTCCCCGGCCTTCGCCGGGGTACTAGGCTGAGAGCAGCCGCAGCGGGTTTTCGATGAAGCTCTTGAGCGTCTGCATGAAGCTCGCCGCGTCCCAGCCGTCCACGACACGGTGGTCGCAGCTGAGCGACAGGTTCATGCGCTTCCTGATCTCGATCTCGCCGTCGACGGCCACGAGCTTGTCCTCGATCTTGTTGACCGCGACGATCGCGACCTGAGGCGGGTTGACGACGGGGGTCGAGGTGATCCCGCCCATCGGCCCAAGGCTGGAGATGGTGAACGTCGCGCCGGAGAGCTCCTCACGCGTCGCCTTGCCGCTGCGCGCGGCGTCGGACAGGCGCAGGATTTCGGACGCGAGCTGCCACACCGAGCGCGACTGAGCGTCGCGGATGGTCGCGACCATCAGGCCGTTCGGAGTCTGGGTCGCGACTCCCATCTGGACCGAGCCGTGGCGGGTGATGACCATTGCCTCGTCATCGAACGT
>JABFXK010000064.1 GCA_013361785.1 Sphingomonas sp. | reverse complement strand
CGCCGGGAAAATGTCGTCCAGCACCTTCGTTTCTTGAAGGCACAGGATGTCGGGCTGCTGCTCGACGATCAGCCGCTCGACGAGGGCCATCCGCGCCCGCACCGAGTTGATGTTCCAGGAAGCGATCTTCAGCCGTTTGCCCACGTCCGCCGCTTAGCCCGTCCGCTACGATAAGAAAAAGGCCCTCGCTCCGGGGGCATGGAGCGAGGGCCGCCTAGCGTTCGTCACGCAAGGGACTCTGCGGACCCAGGTAACAGGGGGAAACCCCAGGCACTTGCAGAATCGATACTCTATCTAAGCCGGTGTGGCTGACGCGGCGATGAACAAGTCGCAAAATGAAACTTTTGTTAGTCTATTTCTTCTTCGGGTCGCTGAAGCTGAAGGCGCTCTCGGATACCGGCACGTTGTAGCGGACATTCGATAGCTTGACCGTCGTCCGGTGCCCCTGCGGGTCGATTGCGGTCCAGCCGTAGAGCTGGAGCCCGGCGGGCCCCGAGGAATCGCGGAGGAAGGCGAGAGTCAGCTGCCCGTAGGAGGAGTTCCTTGCTCGGGCGACAAGGATGCGCGAATCGCTGCTGGGCAGCACCTGCGCCTTGCCCTGGAAGTCTCCCGATCCCGAAAGCAGCGGCCCCAGCGGCGTCTTGTCGAGCGGCCAGCTGCTCTTCTGCCCGACCTGATAATCGAGGAAGTAGAGCCGCTTGCCGTCGGCGACGAGCAGCAGGTCGCCGCTTCCGTACTGAAAGCGCACCTTGCCGGGCGTCTTCATCTGCAGCGTGCCTGCGGCCGAGCGGCCGCGCGAGTCCGTCTGGACGAAATTGGCCGTCATCGTGTGGACCGAGCCGATGAAGCTCTTGAGCTTGGCAAGGTCCGGCGATTCCGCCGCCGGCGCCGGCGCGGTGACCAGCACGGTCGCCGGAAGCAGGGCGCGCGCGAAATTCGTCGTGAATGTCATGTCAGAATGCTCCTGGATTTTGCGCCGGAAACTGGCGTTCACCCTTTGAATGCGTACTGAACTCGACAGTTCCGACGCGTTCAGGGTCAGATCGGGTGCCCGTCGGTGTCGATCAGCACTTCGCGCCGGCCGACATGGTCCGGCTGGCCGACCAGCCCGTCCTTCTCCATCCGCTCGATCAGCCGCGCGGCGCTGTTATAGCCGACGCGGAGCTGGCGCTGGAGGTAAGAGGTCGAGGCCTTCTGGCTCTCGGCGACGATCTGCACCGCTTTTCGGTAGAGCTGGGTCTCGGCATCGTCCTCGCCGGTCGGCTGCCCGTCGAACAAATAGCCGCCGTCCTCGGGCTCCTCGGTGACGGCCTGGTTATATTCGGGCGCGCCCTGTCTCCGCCAATGCTCGGCGACCGCGCGCACCTCTTCGTCGGACACGAATGGCCCGTGCACGCGAATGATCTGCTTTCCGCCCGGCATGTAGAGCATGTCGCCCTTGCCCAGCAGCTGCTCGGCGCCCTGCTCTCCCAGGATGGTGCGGCTATCGATCTTGCTCGTCACCTGGAAGCTGATGCGGGTGGGCAGGTTCGCCTTGATCACGCCGGTGATCACGTCCACCGACGGCCGCTGCGTCGCCATGATCAGATGGATCCCGGCCGCCCGAGCCTTTTGCGCCAGCCGCTGGATCAGGAACTCGACCTCCTTTCCGGCGGTCATCATGAGGTCGGCGAGCTCGTCGACGACGACGACGATCTGCGGCATCACCTCATAGTCGAATTCTTCGTCCTCATAGACCGGCTGGCCGGTATCGGCGTCATAGCCGGTCTGGATGCGCCGCTTCAGCTTGGTGCTCTTTGCCTTGGCTTCGCGCACCTTAGCGTTGAAGCTTGGCAACGCCCGGACGCCGAGGTTGGCCATCTTGCGATAGCGTTCCTCCATCTGCTCGACGGTCCATTTGAGCGCGCGGATCGCCTTGCCCGGCTCGGTCACCACCGGCGCCAGCAAATGCGGAATGTCGTCGTAGATGCTGAGCTCGAGCATCTTGGGGTCGATCATGATCAGTTTGCACTCGTCCGGACCGTATCGGTAGAGCAGCGACAGGATCATGCAGTTGAGGCCGACGGACTTGCCCGATCCGGTGGTGCCGGCAACGAGCAGGTGGGGCATTGGGGCGAGGTCGGCGATGACGGGATCGCCGGCGATGTTCTTGCCTAGGATCAGGGGCAAGGACATGTTCTGGTCCTCGAACGCCTGGCTTCCGATCAGTTCACTCAGCGACACGATTTCGCGTTTAGGGTTCGGAAGCTCAATCCCGATCACGCTCCGGCCGGGAATGGTCGCGACGCGCGCCGACAGCGCCGACATGTTGCGGGCGATGTCGTCCGCAAGCGCGATGACGCGGCTGGCCTTTGTCCCGCTTGCCGGCTCGAGCTCGTACATGGTGACGACCGGCCCCGGCCGCACCTCGACGATCTCGCCGCGGACCTTGAAGTCGTCGAGCACGGCTTCGAGCAGCCGCGCATTGCGCTCGAGGCCCGCACGGTCGACCTGCTGCCTGCCTTCCTTCGGCGGCGCCGAGAGCAGGTCAACCGTCGGCAGCACGTAATTGTCGCCAAGCGCGAGGCTGGGCTGAGCGGTTGATTTGCGGTCCCTTGCGCGGCTCGCCGCAACGACGGATTTCGCCGGCTCCGCCACCGCGACGGTCGGACGAGTCTTCGGCGGCGCGGCAACCGAAGCACGCTCGTCGCGGATCTCGGTTGCGCGCGGTGCGGCACGCCGCTCCAGCGGCTGCCGGCGGAAGAGTGCTGCAAGCCAGCTCCGCTCCTCCGGCGTCAGGCCCAAGGCGAAGTAACCCAAGGTCAGGCCGGCGAGCGCGAGCAGCAGCAGTGTCGCGAGCCGCGCTGGGCCGGCGATCTGCGGATTGGCGATCAGCCCGAAGGCCAGATTCAGCCCGTGAGCAGCGGCAAGCCCGAAGGCACCGCCCCATCCCCCGGGCAGGCCCGATACGGCGGAGCCGCCGGTCAGGCCGAGTGCGGTTCCCAAGAGCACCGCGCCGACTCCAGCGATAAGCAATCCGCGACCGATGCGGCCCGCGGGTTCGAGGCGGATCATGCGCAACGCGGCGACGGTGATCACGGGCACAAACATCGCCGCGCCGATTCCGAAGAGCAGCAGCAGCGCGTCGCTGAAATAGGCGCCCGGACTCCCAAGCCAGTTTGCCGGCGGCCCGCCCGCGGCGGTGCTAAGCGACGGATCGGTCGGATTGTGGGTCGCCAATGCGAGCACTGCGGCGAGGCTCAGCAACAGCAGCAGCGCGCCCCAGCTGCGGATCGCGAACCGGCGCACGGCATTGGACAGCGCCTCCCGCCAGTCGGGCGCCAGTTCGCGCTTCGGCGCGCGCGTGGCAACGGTCGCCATGTCCCACCCCCAGTTTTCTTCCGACCTAAAGAATCCTCCAGCCGGAGTCCGCGGTCAAGCGAAGTCGTGGCGTCAATGCGACGAACGGGTTAGGGCGCCTTACATGGATCGCGCGGACGTGATCATTTTCGGAGGGGGCCTGGTCGGCCTCGCGCTCGCCTCCGCGCTCGATTCGAGCGGTCTCTCCGCGATCGTGGTCGACCCCGCAGACCCGACGCTGCGCAAGGATGCCTCCTTCGACGGCCGGACCAGCGCAGTGTCCTCGAGCTCGATGCGCATGCTGCAAACGATCGGTGTTGCCGATCATCTCGCGGAGCCGGGCTGCCCCATCTGGCGGATCGCCGTCGCCGACGGGCTCAAACCCGGCGGGATCCACTTCGACCCCGACGATGAAGAGCCGCTCGGTTTCATGCACGAGAACCGGCACTTGCGCGCCGCGCTTCAGGAGCGGGCGGAAGCCGGCAAGAATCTGTGGCTGCTGTGGAAGTCGCGCGTGGCGACCGTCGACCGCGGACAGGCCGGGGTGACCGTGTCGCTGGACCACGGCCGCAAGCTCTATGCGCCGCTGCTCGTCGCCGCAGATGGCCGAAACTCGGCGACGCGCGAGGCTGCAGGGATCAACATCGCGCGCTGGAAGTACGACCATCAGGCCATCGTCTCGGTCCTGCGGCACGACCGGCCGCACGGCCATGTCGCCTACGAGATCTTTTTTCCGAGCGGTCCGTTCGCGCTTTTACCGATGAACGACGATTCGGTCGGCCACCGATCCGCAATCGTCTGGTCGGTGTCCGACGAGGATGCGGCCGGTTGGCTGTCGCTTTGCGATGAGGATTTTGCCGCCGAAGCCGAAGCGGCAATGGGCGGTTTCCTCGGTAAGGTCGAACTCCTCGCACCGCGCTCCTCCTTCCCGCTCGGATTCCATCATGCGGCGCAGATCACGGCCGAGCGGCTGGCGCTGGTCGGCGATGCCGCTCACGCAATCCATCCGATCGCCGGGCAAGGCCTGAACCTCGGCTTCCGCGATGCCGCCGCTCTGGCCCAGGTGCTGGTCGAAGGCGCGCGCCTCGGCCTGGATCTGGGAGACAGCCAATTGCTCGACCGCTACCAGCGCTGGCGCTCGCTCGACGCGCTCTCGGTGGCGTTCGCGACCGATACCCTGACCCGGCTCTACGGTGTCCCCGGCAAGACCGCTTCGGCGATCCGCCGGTTCGGCATGGGTCTCGTCCGCCGAATCTCCCCAATCAGGAATCGTCTGATGAGCGAAGCGCGCGGAACCAGCGGCGATCTCCCGCTGCTCCTGAGAGGGCTTCCGATCTAGTTACTGGATCGTCGGCTCGACCTCCGTCCCGCCGGTCACCGCCGCCCGGTGAAACTGCATCAGCTGGACCAGCAGGTCGGCGCGTCCGGTCAGATTCGGCTGCTCCAGCAGCGCCTGCTTCGCACCGACATCGAACGGCGCGACCTGTGCGATCGCGTTGACCAAGGTCTCGTCGTCGAGCCGGTTGACGGCGTTCCAGTCGACCGCCAGCCCCATCGCATCGCCGAGCCGCCGCGCCTCGCGTTCCACTTCCGCGCGCTGCGCCAGCGACAGCGGCGGCGGCTCATCGTCATCGAACGCCTCGATGTCGACCTCCGCGCATCGATACGGCTCTTCCGGCTCCTCTTCCCGGATTAGCCGGAACCGGTTCGAACCCAGGAGGACGATGTTAAACCGGCCGTCCTCCAGCTCCTCGAGACCGACCAGTTCGCCCACGCATCCGACGGCGTAGAGCGGCGCCCGATTATCGTCGTCGAGGCGGTGCGGCTGGATCATCGCGATTCGCCCCGCACCCTCGACCGCGTCGCGCACCATGTCGCGGTAGCGCGGCTCGAAGATGTGCAGCGGAAGCTGAGAGCGCGGAAACAGGATCGCGCCCGGCAGCGGGAACAGCGGGACGCGAATCACTCGGCTCATGTGAAAAGGAGAGCCGAGAGCCGGCGCCGCTGCGCGCTCGACCAGGGATCACCGAGGCCTTGCGCCTCGAGCAGCTGGAGGAAGCGCTGCCGCGCCGCGCCTTCGTTCCAGTCGCGGTCACGGGCGATGATGTCGAGCAGTGCGTCGGCCGCCCCGTCTCGGTCTCCCGCCGCCATCTTCGCCGAGGCAAGCTCGAACCGTGCGTCATTGTCGTCGGCATTGCTCGCGAGCCGCTGCTCAAGCGCGCTGGTGTCCGCGGCTGGTGCTACCGACGCGACCTCGAGCACGGCACGTGCCCGCGCGATCTCCGGTTTGTTCGCTTCCTCCTCGGCGATACTGTCGAGCAGGGTTCGCGCTTCTTGCGTCTTCCCGGCGGCGATCAGCGCCCGGGCCAATCCTCCGATCGTCGCCGTATCGTCGGGCGCCATCTCCTGGATTTGCCGGAAGATATTGACGGCACGCTCGGCGTCTCCCTCGCCGAGCACCTGCTCGGCCATGGCGATCAGCGGTTCGATCTCCGCCTCCGCAGTCGCGCCTTCCGGCTCGATCTTCAGCTGGGCGATCAGCTGGTCGAGGACTTTCTTGAGCTGTCCCTCGGTGCGGTAATTGGTCAGGTCCGCGACGGGCTGGCCCTTGTAGATCGCGTAGACGGTTGGGATCGACTGGATCCGGAACTGCGCAGCGAGCAGTTTCTCCTTGTCAACGTCGATCTTCGCGAGCTTCACGCCCTTGTCGGCATAATCCGCGACGACCTTGTCCAGGATCGGGCCGAGCTGCTTGCACGGGCCGCACCACTCAGCCCAAAAATCCAGCACCACGAGCGCGGTCATCGAAGGATGGATGACCTCCTGCTCGAACCGTTCGATCGATTCGCGTTCGGCTTCGGTGAGACCCAGTGTCGCCACGGCTCTTTCCAGCTCTCCTGTTCGTGGAGCGGCCCATATGGGCCGCTCGCCTTCGTGCCACAAGCTAACAGCCGCTTAACCACGCTGCTGTACGAAGCGCTCCCATGCAGCGGATTGAAGCGCGCGAATTCTCGTGGTGGGCAACGGTTGGCGCGATCGCGCTCGCTGGTCTCGCGCTGCGTCTCGTCGCCGCGCACGGCGGACTTTGGACTGACGAAGCCTGGTCGGTAATCTACGCCACGCAGGCCCGCGATCCGGCGGGCGTGTTCCTGCGGATCAACCACGACAATAACCACCACCTCTATTCGCTCTGGCTGCAGGCGATCGGACCGGCGGCCTCGCCGCTGCTCGCGCGGGCGCCGGCGACCGTCGCCGGCTCGCTCTCGATAATCGCCGCAGCCCTCCTCGCCGGTCGCCGCTCGGCAGCGGCTGGTATTGTCGCGGCACTGCTGTTCGCGGTCGCGCCGATGTTCGTCGATTTCGGGTCCGAAGCGCGTGGCTATGCGATGATGCTGCTCGCGGCGCTGCTGACGCTTCTCCTCGTCGCCGATGCAGTCGACGGCCGCCCAGCGCGCGGGGCGTCCTGGTGGCTCGCGGGCCTGGCGCTCTTCGGCATGTTTTCGCACATGACCATGGCCGCGCCTGTCGCGCTTGCCGCTTTGTGGTTCTATCTCGAGCGCCGCGCGCAGGCGGGACCCGAGAACGCTCTGCCCGGTACGCTGCGGCTGATGGCTCCGGCGCTCGGCACGACGGCTGCGGTTGTGGTCTTTGTCTTCACCGCAGGCGCCCTTAGCGCGACGGGATTCAGGCTCGGCGGCTACGAGCCATTCGCCCTTGGCCATTATACAGCGGCGCTCGACGACCTTGCTCTATGGTCGGCGGGATTCTCGGCTCCGTGGCCATGGGTTGTGCCGCTGGCGCTTGGCGCCGTCGCTGTCATGGTCGCTTACAAGCGTCCGGAATGGCTCGGCTCCCGCGCCCGCCTCTATGCGCTGCTGATCATCGCCGTCCCACTCGGAGCGGGCCTGGTCCGCTCCGGCAATAGCGAGTTCGCCCGCTATTATACGGCGAGCGCCATCGGGCTGCTGCTGCTGATCTCGGACTGGATCGCCCGTGGGCTCAAGGATCGGCAGGCGGTCCGCGCGGCCGCCGCCCTTCTGCTCGTGGTCTTGGCCGGTGTCGGCCTCTACCGCGATTCGCTGCTGATCGGTGCGGATCGGGGCAGCCCCGCACGGCCCGTCGCCGACATGGCGGCGCTGGCGCCTTCGGGAGCACGGGTCGCTTTTGCCGAGCCGAGGCTCAAAGGCGTTGTCGCGGTCGCTGCCGAGCAGACCGGCTATCGCGCGCGGTTCGCCGGAAGCTGCACCCACGCCGACTTCCTCCTCGCCTCCCAGTCGCGCTGGAAGCCGACTCCGGCGAACGTCATTCGCTGCGGCGTGCCGATGGACGCGATCGACTCGTCCGTGACGGTTCCGCTGACCGGCGATTCCTGGGTGCTCTATCGCGCCCGAAGCTTGCAAAGCTTTGGGGCCGCTGATAGCGGGCCCGCTCCAGGCGCCAAGGAATCGCGCCTTTCCGGCCGAGCGGGCGTAGCTCAGGGGTAGAGCACAACCTTGCCAAGGTTGGGGTCGAGGGTTCGAATCCCTTCGCCCGCTCCACGCCGCAGGCCATCCGGCGGATGGCCGAGCATGGAGCGCACGAGCGCCGCGAGGAGCGACAGCCGTCCCACGCCATTCGAGGGAATGCTATCGCTTGGTGCGCCGTCGGTGTCGGCCTATGCCGCCCGACGGAGGCCCTGCATGTCCGAGCAAGCTGAACTCAATCGATCCGACAGCCGTCAGAAAATCCAGACGGTGAACCCTGCGAACGCCGAGCCTGGGAAAACCTACGAAGAAACATCGCTCGATGAAGCCAAGGCCGCCGCGGCCGCAGCGCGAAAGGCCTTCCTCGACTGGCGCCGCAGCAGCTTCGCCGAGCGCTCGGCCATCATCCACAAGGCCGCCGAGATCCTGCGCGCCCGCAAGGACGAATTCGCGCGGCTGATGACCGACGAGATGGGCAAGACCTTCGACGAGGGCCGAGCCGAGGTCGAGAAGTGTGCGTTCCACTGCGACTGGTTCGCCGACCAAGCGCAGGACTATCTCGCCCACGACCCGGTCGACATCGGCGCCGGTGAAACGTTCGTGACCTTCAACCCGCTCGGCGTCGTGCTCGCTGTGATGCCGTGGAATTTCCCGTTCTGGCAGGTCTTCCGCTTCGCCGCGCCGGCGCTGATGGCGGGCAACGGCGCGCTTCTGAAGCATGCGAGCAATGTTCCCGGCTGTGCGCTGGCGATCGAGGAAGTGCTGCACGAGGCGGGAGTTCCGCGGGACCTGTTCCGCACGCTGATTCTGCCAAGCCGCGAGGTCGAAGCGCTGATCAAGGACGCGAATGTCGGCGCCGTCACCCTGACCGGCAGCGTCGAGGCGGGCCGAAGCGTTGCGACCGCGGCCGGCTCGGTACTCAAGAAGTGCGTGCTCGAGCTCGGCGGGTCTGACGCTTACGTGATCCTCGATGACGCCGACATCGAAGCGGCGGCGAAGATCGCCGCGACCGCTCGAATGGTAAACGGCGGACAGAGCTGCATCGCCGGCAAGCGTTTCATCGTGGTCCGTTCTATTGCCGAGCCGTTCGAACGCGCGCTGGTGGAAGCGATGCGCCGCTATGAAATGGGCGACCCCACGGAGGAAGGCACGAAGCTCGGCCCGATGGTCAGCGTCAAGGCGCGCGACGAAGTCCACGCGCAGGTCACCGGGAGCGTCGATAAAGGCGCTCGGCTGTTGCTCGGCGGTCAGGTGCCGGACCGCGCGGGCGCCTGGTACCCGCCGACGGTTCTAAGCGACGTTCGTCCCGGGCAGCCTGCCCATGACAAAGAGGTGTTCGGACCTGTGGCGGCGATCATTTCCGCCGCGGACGAGGCGGATGCGGTCCGAATCGCCAACGACAGCGAATTCGGACTCGGCTCGGGCGTGCTCACGAGCGATGTCGACCGTGGTCGCCGGATCGCGTCGCAGGAGCTCGAAGCGGGCATGAGCTTCGTCAACGAGAATGTTCGCTCCGACCCGCGGACCCCATTCGGCGGCGTCAAACACTCGGGCTACGGCCGCGAGTGCTCGGCCTTCGGAATCCGCGAGTTCGTCAACATCAAGACGGTACACGTGAAGCCGCTCGGCTAGGGGATTCAGAACCGAGTAAGTCTCAGTCCTTGTCGGCCTTCTCTTCAAGGCTGCTCGCGCTGCCGTAGAAGTGCGTTCCGACCAGACCGCGGGCCAGCGCTGCGGCGGGGCCGCCGCGCGGAAGGGCCGGGTCGATCTTCAGTTCGGCGATCGAGAGCGGCGGCAGGCTCGCGGCCTTGAGCTGCGCATTCAGGCGCGCGAGGTCGCCTGCCTGGAACGCCGCCCACTCCGCTTCGACGTCCTTCAGCTCCCGGTCGAGCGCGTCGATCCGCGCCAGCTGGTAGTTGGTCGGCCGGCTCTCCACCGAGTTGATTTCGCCGTAGATTTCGTCGGTATGTTCGCGCAGCCGTTCCTCGCCGGTGATTGCGCCGCCCTCTGTGGTGGCGACGATCTCCTTGCGCATCGCGTCGGCCTTGCCGCCCACCTGCGCTGCTGCGGCTTTAACCTCAGCGGGCGCTGTCGGGCTCTGTGCGAGGGCAGCCACCTGCTGCCGCACGCCGTTGATCTGGGCGACGAGCTTGCTCATCCGAAGGAACATGGTCTTGATCCGCTCGGCGGCCGCATACTGAGCCTGGCGGTCGGCGAGCGTGAAGGTCGCGCGGCGATCGAGCGTGACGGTCAGCGGCTCGTTCGTGACCTGCCCCGCATCCGTCAGGCGAACCGTGTAGGTGCCCGGAAGCACCCGCTCGCCAACGGTCGATGACCCGGCGATCGAGGCGGCGGGCGGCACCACCGGCGGCTTGGTCAGCATCGTCCATTGCACGCGGTTGAGCCCGCGCCGCTTCGAGGTCGGAATTTCGTCAACGACATTTCCGTTGGCGTCCAGCACCTCGAGCTTCATCCGGCCGATCACGTGCCGAGCCTTCTGGTAGTAAGTGATGGTCGCGCCGCCAGGCGGGTTCTCGCCCGCGTAGGAGGCATCGCCTTCGGCCCAGCCGCCATTGCCCTGGATGCGCTGCTGGATCGGTCCGCTCGGAATCAGCACGGCGGTGCTTGCGAGAGTCTGCGCCGTCAGCTGGCGGATCGGGCTGATGTCGTCGATCACCCACATGCCCCGGCCATGCGTCGCGAGCACCATGTCATCCTCGCGCTCCTGGAGCGCGATATCGCGGACGGCCAGCCCATCGGGGAAGTTGTTGGGCTTGAACTGGGCCCAGCTTTGGCCGGCGTTGAGGCTGACGAACAGGCCGAACTCGGTGCCGAGGAAGAGGATGTTCGGGTTGAGCCGGTCCTCCTTGATCACATGGGCGTAGCCGCGCACGCCGGGCGTGTCGGGTCCGACGATCCGCTGCCAGGTGCGACCATAATCTGCGGTGCGGTAGAGGTAGGGCGCCATGTCGCCGACCGTGTGACGGTCGTCCGTCACATAGGCGACCGCCGGATCGTAGCGGCTCGCCTCGACCCAGCTGATCCAATTGCCCTGCGGCATGCCGAGGTTCGGCGTGAGATTGGTCCAGTGGGCGCCACCATCGCGCGTCAGCTGGACGTTGCCGTCATCAGTTCCGACCCAGATCTCGCCCGCCGCACGCGGGCTTTCCGAGATCGAATAGATGGTGGTGTTCATCTCGGCCGCTGAATTGTCGACAGTGATCCCGCCCGACTGCTCCTGCTTCTGGCGATTGGGATCGTTGGTCGTCAGATCGGGCGAGATCCGGTCCCACGTCGTGCCATGGTCGCGGCTTCGGAACAGGAACTGCGACCCGATGTAAATCGTGCCCCGCTCGTTCGGGGACATCTGGACCGGCGTGTTCCAGTTGTAACGCAGCTTCTCCTTGTAGTTCGCCTGCGGCTGAATGAGGTGCGCCTCGAGCGTCTTGCGATTGATGCGCCCGATGAACCCGCCCTGCGACTCGGCATAGGCATAGTTGGGATCGGACGGGTCCGACCACACCCAGAAGCCGTCGCCTCCGAACAGATTCTCCCAGCGGCTGTTGGTGATGCCGCCCGGATATTCCTGGTCGCCGACCCAGTCGCTATTGTCCTGAAGGCCGCCGTAAACCTGGTACGGATCCTTGTCATCGACGCTGACGTGATAGAACTGGCTGACCGGAAGGTTGTTGGCCTTCCACCATTTGTTGGCGCCGTCGTAGCTGTACCACAGCCCGCCGTCGTCGCCGCCAACGAGATGTTTGGTGTTCGCCGGGTCGATCCACACGTCGTGCCAGTCGCCGTGCGACGCGCCCGCAGCGTTTGAGAAGCTCTTTCCGCCGTCATCGGAGACGGTGACCGAATAACCCATCTTGAACACGCGGTTCGGGTCCTTGGGATCGACGACGAGTCGCGCGAAATAGAAGGGCCGCCAGACCATGCCCTGGCTGCGGTCGCGCTCCTCCCAGGTGGCGCCTCCGTCGTCCGACACGAACAGCGCCGGGCGCACGTTCTCGATGAAGGCATAGACGCGCTTGGGGTTCGACGGCGCATAGGCGATCTCGAGCCGTCCCCACGGCTGCTTCGGAAGCCCCTTGCGCGTGGTCGCGTCGAGGTACGTCCAAGTGCGGCCGCCGTCGCGGCTTTCCGCAAAGCGGCTGCCTGAGGGTTGATCGGGGCCGTGCCCGCCGGAACGGAAATCATAGGCCGTGCGGCGGAAATCCCAGGTGCCGACCAACAGATGCTGCGGATTGGACGGGTCCATCGCCACCGACGAGCAGCCGGTCGACAGGTTCGCGCCCTTTAGGATCTGCGACCAGCTCCTGCCGCCGTCGGTGGTCTTGTAGAGCCCGCGATCGGGCGAATCCGACCAGAGCGCGCCGGGAGCGCAGACATAGACGGTGTTGCCGTACTTCGGATCGACGAGAATCCGGGTGATCCGCTCCGTCGCGGGCAGGCCCATGTGGGTCCATGTCTCGCCGCCGTCGGTTGATTTATAGACGCCGTTGCCGATCGACACGGAGTTGCGGGTCCAGCTCTCACCGGTTCCGACCCACATCACATCCTTGTTGGTCGGATCGAGCGCCACCGCGCCGATCGATTTCACCGGTTCCTTGTCGAAGACGGGCTTGAATGTCGTCCCACCGTCCTCCGATTTCCACACGCCGCCCGATGCCGATCCGATCAGCAGTGTCACCTTGCCGTCGGCTTCCTGCCTGCCGGCAATCGCGGCGATTCGGCCCGACATGGTGGCAGAGCCGATATTCCGGACTCCAAGGCCTGAAACGGCAGCGCTGTCGAACGACTGGGCCGAAACCGGGGCGAAAGCGAGCGCCGCTGAGGCGAGCAGTATCGAACGCAGCATCTTCCTTACTCCCCCCTCGTTTTCGGCGATCCGGTTCCTTGGTCGCGGCCGGCTTTGTATCCGGGGCCGGCTTGGTGTGCGGCTTGTTCGAAGCGTCGGGCGGTGTCCCCGCCGCCTTGGCCGGCGTTGCCGGCCCGCCGGGCTCCTCGAACATGGCGGGGCTGACCTCTACATTTGCCTGGCCGGTAGCGATGACCGTCCGCTGGCGCTGGTTGTCCTGGCCCTGCGACCAGCTTTCGACCGACATTGGAAAATAGACTCCGGCGACCTTCTCATAGTCGCCGAGTTCCGTTTCGCTGGTCTGTTCGGCGCCGCGAAGCTTGCGCCTCTCCTCAACCTTGATCTCGAGGTAGGTGTCCGGATCGAGCCAATAAGTGAACTCGTCTCCGTCCTTCTGGGTGACCTTCAGCTTGTAGGCGAGGGTACCGTCGAAATCCTCGCGGCCCAGATAGTCGACCCG
>JABFXK010000096.1 GCA_013361785.1 Sphingomonas sp. | reverse complement strand
GCCACACGGCGTCGAGCAGCCGCTCGCGCGAGAAGACCCGGCCCGGCTGCTCGAGCAAATGGCGGAGCAGCCGGAACTCGGTCGGCCCGAGCTGGACCGGCTTTCCGCCGCGCCGAACCTTGTGTGCGGTCACGTCCATTTCGATGTCGGCATAGGATAGCATCTCGCCGGCAAGCGCGGGCCGCACGCGCCGAAGCACCGCGCCCACGCGCGACATCAGCTCGCGCGGGCTGAACGGTTTTGTGACATAATCGTCGGCCCCGGTGTCGAGGCCACGGATCCGATCGCTCTCCTCGCCGCGGGCGGTCAGCATGATGATCGGCACGTTGCCGGTCCGCTCCTTGCGCCTCAGCCGGCGGCAGACCTCGAGCCCGGAAATGCCCTCGATCATCCAGTCGAGAATCACGATGTCGGGCTGCTCTTCGTCGGCGAGCAGCAGCGCCTCTTCGCCGTCGCCGGTGCGCCGCACCTCGAAGCCGCCGCGCTCGAAATGCCAGACGAGCAGGTCGGCGAGCGCGCGATCGTCTTCGACCAGCAGGAGCTTGGGGTTGCTCACGTTACTGCGCCCTAGCTCCGGTCCGTGACACTTTTATGAAACCGGAAGAAGCACGTGGACGGTGGTCCCGCGCTCAAGCTCGCTGTCGATCACCAGCCGACCGCGGTGGCGCTCGACGATATGCTTGACGATCGACAGCCCCAGGCCGGTGCCGCCGAGCGAGCGGCTGCGGCTCGTGTCTACCCTGTAGAAGCGCTCGGTCACCCGCTTCACATGCTCCGGCGCAATGCCCTCGCCCTGATCTGCGACGGCGAGGTGGACCATCGACCCTTCGGCATGCGCCGCGACCGTGACCGGCGTTCCCGGCTCGCCGTAACGCAGCGCGTTGGTGATGAGATTGTCGAGAAGCTGGAGAATCTGCCCCCGGTCGGCGGCAATCGGCGGCAGCTCCGGGTCGACCTCGCGGACCAGCGTCGACCCGCGCTCGTCCGCGATCCGCTGCGCGCCGCCGAGCGCCTGTTCGATGAGCGGCGCGAGATTGACCGCCTCCGTCGGCGCGGTGAATTTCTCCGCCTCGATCCGCGACAAGGAGATCAAATCCTCGACGATGCGCTGCATCCGCCGAGCCTCGTCGTGAACGACCGAGAGAAACCGCTCACGGGTGTCGCCATCGATCTCGTCCCCCTGCTCGCGCAAGGTCTCGGTGTAGCCGATCAGGGTCGACAGCGGAGTCCTCAACTCGTGGCTCGCGTTCGCCACGAAATCGACCCGCATCTGCTCCGCCGCGGCGACTTCGCTGCGATCGACGAAACGAATGAGGTATGTGCCGTCGGCAAGCGGTGCGCTGCGCATCAGCCAGTGCCGCCGCGATCCGCCGAGCCCGGCGAGCTCGACTTCCTCCATGTCGGCGCTTCCGATCCGATCGAGCGCTTCGATCGCGGCCGGATGGGAAATCACCTGTTCGAGACCGTCACCGTCAATGCCATCGCCAAGCAGCGCCTTCGCCGCGGAGTTGGACGCGATCACGCGCCGCCCGCGCGCGATCAGCGCCGCTTCGTTCAAGCCTTCGAGCAACCGGGATGTGTCAGGGATCACCTGGGGCATATGTCTCCCAACCTCGGAAAAGATCAAATCCACAGGATTTTCTGTTGACCGCGCATTTACCGCCTTGCGTTCGATTCGAGTTTAGGCACAATATCTAGCAGCGCGAGAGGGGGAACACTCAATACCTAGCGTTCCGGCGCCGGAATCACTATATTCCGGTGACGGGCCAACTCGTCCCCGATTTCCACAGGGGGGCGGTGGAAAAAGCCCCGTCGAGCGCCGAAAACGGCTAGGGTGGCCAACATGGCTCCGAGTCGAACAATTGGGGAACATACGGTCCTCGACAGGGCCGCAGAAGGACGGGGAAGCGACATGGATTTTTCCACTGGCAGTGAGGTTCCCAGCGACGACGTCACGACGATCGCGTCAACGAGCAAATCGGTTCATGCACCGCGGTTCGACGTCAAGACCGACTCCGCGCGCGACGATCTTCTGACCGAGTTCGGCAAGGAGACTCTGCGCGACCGTTATTTGCTTCCCGGCGAAACCTATCAGGACCTGTTCGCCCGCGTCGCCGCCGCCTACGCCGATGACGAAGGCCATGCGCAGCGCGTCTACGATTACATTTCACGCCTGTGGTTCATGCCCGCCACGCCCGTGCTGTCGAACGGCGGCACCGGCCGCGGCCTCCCGATCAGCTGCTATCTGAACAGCGTTTCCGACAGTCTCGAAGGGATCGTCGGCACCTGGAACGAGAACGTCTGGCTCGCCTCGCGCGGCGGCGGAATTGGCACCTACTGGGGCCGAGTCCGCGGAATCGGCGAGCCGGTCGGGCTCAACGGCAAGACCAGCGGCATCATTCCGTTCGTCCGGGTGATGGACAGCCTCACGCTCGCGATCAGCCAGGGCTCGCTCCGCCGCGGATCGGCCGCCTGCTATCTCGATATCTCGCACCCGGAGATCGAGGAGTTCCTCGAGATCCGCAAACCGTCGGGCGACTTCAACCGCAAGGCGCTCAACCTTCACCATGGCGTGCTCGTCACCGACGAATTCATGGAGGCGGTGCGCGACGGCGCCGAGTTCGAATTGCGGTCGCCCAAGGACCAGAGCGTTCGCGGCAGCGTCGACGCGCGCTCGCTCTTTCAGAAGCTGGTCGAGACCCGCCTTGCGACCGGCGAGCCGTACATCATCTTCATCGACCAGGTGAACCGGTCGATGCCCAAGCACCACCGCGACCTGGGCCTCAAGGTCTCGACGTCGAACCTGTGCTCGGAAATCACGCTTCCGACGGGCAAGGATCATCTTGGCGCGGATCGGACCGCGGTGTGCTGCCTGTCGTCGCTCAATCTCGAAACCTGGGACGAGTGGCACAAGGACAAGCAGTTCATCGAGGACGTAATGCGGTTCCTCGACAATGTGCTCAGCGATTATATCGCCCGCGCGCCGGACGAGATGGCGCGCGCCAAGTACAGCGCCGAGCGCGAGCGCAGCGTCGGCCTCGGCGTGATGGGTTTCCACTCCTTCCTCCAGTCGCGGAACCTGTCATTCGAAGGCGCGATGGCGAAGAGCTGGAACCTGAAGATCTTCAAGCACATCCGAGCGCAGGTCGACCAGGCCTCGATGATGCTCGCGAAAGAGCGCGGGCCGTGCCCCGACGCCGCCGACATGGGCGTGATGGAACGCTTCAGCTGCAAGATGGCGATCGCTCCGACCGCCTCGATCTCGATCATCTGCGGCGGCACCAGCGCGTGTATCGAGCCGATCCCCGCGAACATCTACACCCACAAGACGCTGTCGGGCTCCTTCTCGATCAAGAACCCGTATCTCGAGCGGATGCTGAAGGAGAAATCGAAAGACAGCCAGCAGGTGTGGAACTCGATCCTCGAGAATGGCGGCAGCGTCCAGCACCTCGACTTCCTGACCCAGGAAGAAAAGGACGTGTTCAAAACCAGCTTCGAGATCGACCAGCGCTGGCTGATCGAGCTCGCCGCCGACCGCACGCCGTTCATCGACCAGGCGCAGAGCCTAAACC
>JABFXK010000091.1 GCA_013361785.1 Sphingomonas sp. | reverse complement strand
GCGACGGCCGCGGCGGCGCGAATTCGGGGCAGCAGCGCTTCGCTCCGCTCAATTCGTGGCCGGACAATGCCAATCTCGACAAGGCGCGGCGGCTGCTTTGGCCGATCAAGCAGAAATATGGACGAAAGCTCAGCTGGGCCGACCTGTTGATCCTGGCCGGCAATGTCGCCTTTGAATCGATGGGCGCGCCGGTGTTCGGCTTTGGCGGCGGCCGGGCCGACGTCTACGAGCCCGAGCACGACGTCTATTGGGGCACCGAGGAGCAATGGGTCGGGCAGGGCGCCGCGCCGCGGATGGGCGACGTGGCCGAAGAGGTGCTCGAAAACCCGCTCGCCGCGGTTCAGATGGGTCTCATCTACGTGAATCCGGAAGGCCCCGGCGGAAGCGCGGATCCGCTCGCTTCAGCGCGTGAGATCCGCGAGACCTTTCACCGCATGGGCATGACCGACGAGGAGACCGTCGCGCTCACCGCCGGCGGGCATACGTTCGGCAAATGCCATGGTGCGGGCGATGCTTCGAAGGTCGGAGCGGAGCCCGAAGGCGCGGACGTCGCTCAGATGGGACTGGGATGGACCTCGACCCACGGCTGCGGGATGGCCGACGACACGATCACCAGCGGGCTCGAGGGCGCCTGGACTCCGACGCCCACGAAGTGGAGCAACAATTATTTCCACATGCTGCTCGACTATGAGTACGAGCTGGTGCGCAGTCCGGCCGGCGCCAAGCAATGGCAGCCGAAGGATGTGACGCCGGAGGACATGGCGCCTGCAGCGCACACGCCGGGCAAGCGCGTTCCGACGATGATGACGACAGCGGACATGGCGTTCCGCGAAGACCCGGAGTTCCGCAAGATTTCGGAGCGCTTCCGCGACGATCAGGCCGCTTTCGCCGATGCGCTGGCGCGCGCCTGGTTCAAGCTTTGCCACCGCGACATGGGCCCGAAGTCGCGCTACCTCGGCCCCGAAGTGCCGGAAGAGGATCTGATCTGGCAGGATCCGGTGCCCAAGGCCGATTACGCGTCGATCGACCAGAATGACGTGAGGGAGCTCAAGAAACGCATCCTCGACAGCGGCCTCGGTATTCCAGCGCTCGTGAAGGCCGCGTGGGCATCTGCTTCGACCTCTCGCGGCTCGGATCATCGCGGCGGCGCGAACGGCGGCCGAATTCGCCTGGACCCGCAGCGCAACTGGGAAGCGAACGAGCCCGACGAGCTCGCTCGGGTTCTCAAGGCGTACGAAGACATCAAGCGCGACTACGACGGGAATGCCGGCGGGAAGAAGGTTTCCATTGCCGACCTCATCGTCCTCGGCGGTTCGGCTGCTGTCGAGAAGGCCGCCCGGGATGCAGGCCAGGACATCGAAGTGCCGTTCGAACCCGGTAGGACGGATGCGTCGCAGGAGCAGACCGACGTCGACGGCATGGCCTATCTCGAACCGAAGGCCGACGGATTCCGCAATTATCTCCGCACCGACGTGAATTATCCGGTTCCGACCGAAGAGCTGCTGATCGACCGCGCGTCGCTGCTGCGCCTGACGGTGCCGGAGATGACGGTGCTTGTCGGCGGGCTGCGCGTCCTCGGGGCGAATTTCCGCGGCGAGAAGCACGGGGTCCTAACCGACCGGCCGGGGCAGCTCACCAACGACTTCTTCGTCAACCTGCTCGACATGGGTACGGCGTGGAAGCCGAAGGACGATCATGTCTTCACCGGAAGCGATCGCGCCACCGACGAGCAGAAGTGGACGGCCACTCGGGTGGACCTGGTCTTCGGCTCCAACTCGCAGCTTCGCGCGGTGTCGGAGGTCTATGCTGCCGACGACTCCAAGCGCAAGTTCGTCGAGGACTTCGTGAAGGCCTGGACGAAGGTCATGAACGCCGATCGCTTCGACCTTGCCCGCAAGTCGCGCGGCTGGACGGAAAAGACCAGCGGCCCCGGGATCAGCACTGCGGAGCCGGTTCCGGCGGAATAGAGCTCAGCCGAACGCCGGTTCGAGCGTGGCTCGCTGGGGGGCGGTCGAACCGATCGGCTCCAGGTCGGGAATGAGGTCGCGCGCGATCCTCCGCAGAGTCGCTGCGAGCAGCTGGAAATCGTTCTCGCGCGGGCTCGAGCGGCGCCAGATGAGGGCGATTTGCCGGCACCCATGGTCCGACTGTAGCCGGCGCGCGCCGACCCGCGTTGCATTGAGGATTCCGCTCTCGATCGCCATGCCCGGGACGAAAGTCAGCCCGAGGCCGTTCTCCACCATCTGCACCAGCGTATGGAGCGAGGTGCCCATCATCGACGCGTGGGCGCGGATCTCGGGCCGGTTGCAGGCCGACAAGGCATGGTCCTTGAGGCAGTGGCCGTCCTCCAGCAGCAGGAGCCGGTCCTCGTCGATCGCCGCGGCGTCGATCGAGCGCTCGGCCGGCGCCTCGCCCGGCGGAAAGGCGACGTAGAGTGGATCGTCGAACAGAAGCGCCGAATCCACTTCGCCGCAGTTGAACGGCAAGGCGAGGAGCACGCAGTCGAGCTGGCCGCGATGCAGCGCCTCGCATGCCGCGCTGCTGGTCTCTTCGCGAAGATAGAGCTTCAGGTCCGGCCACTCGCTTCGAAGCCGCGGAAGCATCGTCGGGAGAAGGAAAGGCGCGATCGTCGGGATCACGCCCATCCTCAAATCGCCGTGCAGGGGCTGGCCTTCGGCGCCCGCGAGTTCGGCGAGCTCTTCCGCCTCACGGAGGACCCGGACTGCCTTGTCCGCGATCTTCTCGCCGAGCACAGTGAATCGGACCAGCCTTCGCGTGCGCTCCACCAGCGTGACGCCGAGCAGCGCCTCGAGCTCGCGAAGCCCCGCGGAGAGCGTCGACTGGGTGACGAAGCAGGCCTCGGCGGCCTTGCCGAAATGCTCATGGCGGCGGAGCGACACGAGATACTGGAGCTGTTTCAGCGTCGGGAGATGGGCGGGCATTGATCGACCAATCCAATCAGTCGCCGGACTATAATCAACTCGGCCGATTGTAGCGAGCGTTTTGCGGGTGGCTAAGCGGTCAGCAGCCTCACCGACGAGACGAGCAATGTGATTGCGAGCACCGGACGCAGCACAGCATCGGACGAGCGGGTCGCAAGATAACTGCCGATGATGATTCCGGGAATGGAGCCCGCAAGCAGCGACAGCATCAGCGTCAGATCGACCGATCCAAGCAGCCAGTGGCCGATTCCGGCGATCAGCGTCAGCGGCACGGCGTGGGCGATATCGCTTCCGGCGATCCGCGCCACGGGAAGCTTCGGATAGAGGATTAGCAGCGCCGTCGTTCCGAGCGCGCCCGCGCCGACCGAAGTGATCGAGACGAGAATGCCGAGCAGAGCGCCGAGGACGATCGTGGAGCGCCTCAGCTGCTGCGGTTCCAGCGCATGGATGTGGTGGCCGGACCAGCTGAGAATCCACGGTCGGAAGAATACGGTGATGCTGGTGACCAGCAATGTCCCACCAAGCAGCACATTGAGCACGAAGGCGCCGGTTCCGCCCTTCACTCCGAAATAGCCCATGACCAGGAGCGTGATGATCGATGCCGGAATGCTGCCGGCCGCGAGTGCACCGACGATGCGCCACTCGACGGTGTGGCGTTTGCCGTGAACGGCCGTCCCGACGCTTTTGGTGATAGAGGCATAGATCAGGTCCGTCCCGACGGCGGTCGTCGGGTGGAAGCCGAACAGCAGCACCAGGAGCGGAGTCATCAGCGATCCCCCGCCCACGCCGGTGAGGCCGATCAAGGCACCCACGAGAAACCCGGCGAGCGAATAAAGCGGATTGTAGGCGGAAAGGATTGCTGCCCCCTGGCTCAGGTTATTAAGAACCGCATGAAATCAACGCGTTTACTGCGGTTCAGCCGGCTGCTTTGCCGAACGGGCAAGCATTGGCAAGGCCGAGCAAGGCGAAGCGGTCAACGCGGCTTTTATTTGCGCCGGACAGCATCAGATCGAGCGCGCCATTGTCCGTTAAGTCTCGCCACCCTAGATTGTTGAACGCACGGCAAAGGGAACCAGGCTTGCACTCCGGACTCACGTCCTATCTCGATTCGGTGAAGTCGCGTGATCCCGCTGCGCGTTCGCGCTGGGACGTGCTCTTCTACCCGGGAGTGTGGGCTCTCGGCTTGCACCGCTTCGCGCATTGGCTGTGGGACGGACGGCTGTTTTTTCTCGCCCGCCTGGTGAACCATTTCTCACGCTTTCTGACGGCGATCGATATCCACCCCGGAGCGAAGATCGGCGAGCGCTTTTTCCTCGATCACGGCTTCAGCGTGATCGGCGAAACCGCCGACATCGGCGATGACGTCACCATCTACCAGAACGTCACTCTGGGAGGGACGAACCCCTCCACAGGCGAGGGCGGAAAGCGCCACCCGACGATCCGTTCGGGCGTGGTGATCGGTTCGGGCGCGCAGGTGCTTGGCCCCGTCGAAGTCGGCGAGGGCGCCAAGGTCGGCGCGCATTCGGTCGTGACCAAGGATGTTGCACCAGGATCGACCGTCGTCGGCATCCCGGCCAAGCCGGTGCCGGTCGGTGCGGTCCACTACAGCGCCGGCTTCATGCCCTACGGCACGCCGTGCGGGGAGGATTGCGATCCCGTGCGCGTGCGGATCAACGAGCTCGAGCATGAGCTCGACGAACTTCGGGCCGAGCTCAAGCTTCTCAAGGCCGTGCGCGAGCCGCAGCCGCAGGCCCGGCCGAAGGTGAAGAGCGCTTGAGCGTCGTCGCGCCGTTCCCGCGCACCTGGGACCGGCGCCCAATCGCCACTTTCGACCGCAAGGAGCTGCAGCGGATCCTCGACCTCTACGGCCGAATGGTCGCCGCAGGCCACTGGCGCGATTATGCGCTTCGGATCGATCCTGACGTGACGGTGTTCGCCGCTTTCCGGCGCCACAGTGAACGGCCCGAAATTCGCATCGAGAAACGCCCCGCGCTTCGGCTGAAGCAGGGGGCGTTCGCGTTGATCGGAGAACATGGCGCCGTGCTCAAGCGAGGCCATGAGCTTGCGCCCGTGCTGGCCCCGCTCGAGCGCCGGCTTATGCGGCTGGTTGGCTGAGCGCGACTGCCGAGCGGTCGACGAGCGGCAGCCGCTCGCGAAGGCCCTCCGGCAATGGCCTGACGATCACGCTGCGGGCTTGGTGCCAGAATGCCGAGAGCAGAAGCAGCGCGGAGCCGATCACGAGCGCCGTTAGCGCAACGTTGAGCTCGACCGCGCCGAACTGACGGAACAGCTCGTTCAACGCGTAAAGCACATAGGCCAGCGCCGAGACGAGCAGGGCACGCCGGTCGACTGCGACCGCGGTGATCCCAAGCACCAGGTAAAGGGCGATCACGGCGAGGCCTTCGGCGACGCTGATGTGCCCGCTGGTCAGTCCCAGCAGAGTGAAGATCGGATGCACGATCATCGGCGCGGCAAGAAGGTGCAGCCAGAAGGCGACGTCGCTTCGGCGGGTGAGGCGGGCACGGTCCGATCCATCCCACCACATGGCGAACAGGAATACGCCGATCCCGAGCAGCAGGACGAAGCCAAGGATGACGTTCTTCGCCTGGTCGGCATTCTGACCCAGAGCGGCGATCAGAAGGCCGACGGCGACCGCGGCGACCGAGCCGGCGCCCGCCGCGATCGTGATGGGAACGTGGAAGCTGCGCCAGTGCAGCCATGCTGCGACTGCGCTCACGGCCGCTGAAATCGCAATCACGATTCCGCTGAGCAGCGCATTGTTGTTGAGCGAATCCGGTCCGATCGCGAGCGCGATTGCAAGGCCGACGCTGCCGAACACACCGACGACGAAGGCTAGGAGCAGCAGGATCGAAGGAAGCGCCATGCGCCTCTTCGCGGTGAAGAACATGGCGAGCGGCCAGGCGGTGCCCGCAACGGCGAGCGGCGCGAGCGGCGAGGGACCGTTCACATCGACGACCAGGCCCGACTGCTGACCGATCCACTGGCCGATCCAGCCAACGGCGAACAGCAGGATCGCCGCCGCGATCGATACGAAAATATCGTTGAAACCGGTGATCAGCCGGAATTGCTCTTCGTCGGGAATGGCGGTCGAGCGCTGGCGCTCGGTATGGGCACGTAAGGCTGCGGCGGCCTCGGCCGTGATCACGCCCGAAGCGACCGCGTCGTCGATTTCCTGCTGGCTGTACATTCCCCGTTCTCCCGAAAGCCGCCAGGAGAATAGAGGCGGTGTGTTATGGTGTCAACACAGCGGTCCGCGACTCGAGTCGCGCCTGGAATCGTCAAAATCTGTCCGGTTCCGGAACAGTCGCAATTAAAATTTCAACAGAAATTTTGAACCTCATGCGCTTTTCCCGCGTTTGGACGGTCTAATAGATATTTAGAAGGTTTCTGAACGTGATAACCCGGTTGTTGGCCGGCGCCGCTTGTGCGGCGCTGATGGGCTTCGCTGTGCCCGTATCTGCCGCCACCGTTCCGGAACTCCCGGGGGCGGCAATTCAGCTTTCGCCGTCGGCTGCTCAGGCGGTCGATTCATTCTATGCAAGCCGCGGCGGTTCGCCGCTGTGGCTGCGCAGCGGAGCCGAGAGCGCCGCCGCTCGCGAGCTCATCGGGATTCTCGATCGCGCTCCGGTCGACGGTCTCGCCCGCGGCCCCGCGCTTGCAGCGCAGGCCCAGGCGCTGATCTCGCGTGCCCAGGGCGGAGACGCGGCGGCCCTGCGTGCCGCGGATCGTCTGCTGTCGGCGGCGTGGGTCAGCTATGTCCAGACGCTGCAGCGGCCGCCTTCCGGGATGGTCTACGCCGATCCGTGGGTTACTCCGAGGCAGGAGAGCCCGATCCAGGTCCTGCAGAAAGCTGCTGCGGCGCCTTCGCTTGCGGCGTATGTCCGATCGGCTTCCGAGGTGAACCCGCTTTATGCGCAGCTGCGCGATGCGGCCTGGGCTCAGATGCAGTCGAGCGGCGGGTCGATCGATCCGCGGGTCCTCGCCAGCCTCGATCGCGCTCGCGAGCGGCCGTCGCAGGACAAATATGTGATGGTCGATGCGGCGTCCGCGCGGCTGTACATGATCCAGGACGGGCACATCGTGGACTCGATGAAGGTGGTCGTCGGCAAGGCCGGTCCGCACACGCAGACGCCGATGATGGCGAGCACCATCTATTACGCGACGTTGAACCCCTACTGGCACGTCGATGGCGAACTGGTGCGCTCGCTGATCGCGAAGAACGTGCTCCAGCAAGGTCTCGGCTATCTTAAGACGCACGGCTACCAGGTGATGCCGGCCGACGCTTCCGACAACACGCTGCTCGACCCCTCGACGGTCGATTGGCATGCGGTGGCCGACGGGACACGCCAGGTCCGCGTACGTCAGCTGCCGGGGCCGGCCAACTCGATGGGCCGGATGAAGTTCGGCTTCCCCAACGCGTATGACATCTACCTGCACGACACGCCGTCGAAGGACCTGTTTGCACAGGACGATCGTGACCTCAGCCACGGCTGTATCCGACTGCAGGATGCGCAGCGCCTTGCGCGGTGGATGCTCGGGCGCGATCCGGAAGCCGCATCGAACGCCCCGGAAGACAATGTGGCGCTTCCGACGCCGGTTCCGATCTATGTGACCTATCTGACCGCGCAGGCCCACGACGGGCAGCTGAGCTACGTCGACGACATCTACGGCCGCGACGCGGAGGCGATGCAGGTGGCGGCGCTCAGGTAAGGACCGACTGGGATCAGGATCGGAGCTGAGTCGAGCTTCTCAGCTTGCGCTCAGCGTCGGTCCACCAGCGGAAAATTGCGCTATCCTCGCCGCGTGCAGTTCGGCCAGTTCGTTGTGACGCCGCCGCGCCTCCGGATCGGAGGCGAGCTCGGCCATCGAGCGGCAGTGCCGTTCACGTTGCCGGTGGTAGCTCAGGTCTTCGGTGCTCATTCTTAGCCCCTGGCTTCGTTACAAGCGGCAGCCATCGGGTCATGCCCATGAGGGCGACTGTCAGGGGCGCAGCGCCTGTGAAATGCCAATGCGCTCCCGGAGCCTGTTTACCATCGATCGGGGCTTTGCTCCTAATATCGCGGAAATCCGGCGCTGCGCTGGCTAGCGTTCACCAAATGTCCGGCTAACCGAATCGTTACACCGACACTTCGTCCATCGTCTTGAGCTTCGGCTGGGGCAGCCCGTCCTTCTCGTACTGCTCCGTCAGCTCCTTTTTCCGCTCCGCCATGCGTTCGCCAAGAGCCTGCATGTCGAGGTCGCCCTTGCGCGCCTGAGCGAAGATCCCGCCGGCGCCTTCCTCTTCCTTGATGTGGTGCTCGATCTCCTCCTGGAGCACGTGCACCTTGGTGTCGAAGAATTCGTCGTTGGTCCCCTGCTCGGCGGCTTCGATCTCGGCGATCAGCAGCTTCGCCGCGTCATGCTCGACATAGCCTTCCTTGAGCTCGTCTTCCTCGACGCTTCCTTCGCAGGCGGGATAGAAAATCGACTCCTCGAGCTCGCAATGAACGATCAGCTCGAGGCAGATCTTGTGCGCGAGCTTTTGCTTGCGCCCGTCGCCCTTGGCGCTTTCGAACTCCTTGAACAGCTTCTCGACGTCGCGATGACCTTCCTTGAGAAGCGTGATTGCGTCCTTGCTCGACATTGGCGACCTCCTGGGTTTCGCTATTGGAAACAAACCGTTCGTCTTGAATGTTCCTGCTCGGATGAAGCATGAAACCGTCACTGTGCCGGCGCCGACGGGCTTGGACTGGAAAGCGATCGGATATTTGATCTCGATCGTCAGCGTGTTCTTTCTTGGCGCGGTCGCGTGGACCAAGGAGAACCCGCCGGGCTGGTATTACCCGGTGCTGATCATCGGAATGGCAACGTCGATCATCGGCATGGGCTGCCGCTACCTGGCGCACCTTCACCAGAAGGCGCAAATCAGACAGGCGAAAGCCGAGGCCGACCGCCGCTAGCGGGCGGTGTCTCCCCCATCGCCGCTGTCGCTCGTCTCATTGTCGGCGGGGGCGAGCGACTCTGCCGGCGTCTTGTTGAGCTCGAGCCAGTCGCGGAACGGCAGGTGATAGATCATGTCCATCACCTCGAACTCGAGGCCGCCCGGCTGCCACGTGTCGCTGTTCCACAGCGCAACCACGCCGCTCTTCTTCTGGGGATCGAACAGGATCAGCGACCGGTATCCCTTGATGCCGCCGCGGTGACCGATGATCTGATGCCCGGCATAATCGTAGCTGCGCCAGCCGTAGCCGTACCAGGCCGTGCCGAGACGCTCGAGGAACTTGCGCAGCCGCCCGCGCTCTCCCGGAGTGACCACATATCGGCCGTGGACGGCATTCAGCACCCTCGCGTCGACAACGTCGGGCATCTCGCCCATCTGCGCTTCCATCCACAGCGCCATGTCCTTGATGTTGCTGTTCACGCCCGCCGCGGCAGGCACCTTGTAATAGGTGTCGACCATCGGCCATGGCCGGCGGCCGGCACTGTGGGGCCGCGCCCAGCTGCGGTTCGCCTCCAGCTCCTGCATCGACAGGCTGCCGCTGGTCATCCCAATCGGATTGAACAACATGCGCTTGACCGCCTGATCGTAAGACGTGCCGGTGATTCGTGAGACGATCTCGCTCGAGGCGTCATAGGCGACATTCTGATAATCCCAGCAGGTCCCCGGCGCGCAGACGGCGTTGAGGGTCGCGAGCTGAGTCCTGAGGAAGCTCGGGTCCTGACCTTCCTCGAGCTTGTTTGCGAAGGCGTCGCGGTAGAGGCCCAGGCGGTGGGAGAGCAGGTCGCCGACGGTCGCGAGCCGCTCGTTGCCGTTGGGCAGCTTGAGGTCTGGCGCGTAGTCGGCCACCGGGGCGTTGAGGTTGAGCTTGCCCTGTTCGGCGAGCTTGGCGACCATCGTCGCAGCCACGCCCTTCGAGCAGGACGCCCAGCGGAAGACCGTTTCCGGCGTGACCGGGTCGCCCGAGCCCTTCAGAGTTTCGCCATAGCCCTTGAGGAAGGTGATCCGGCCGTTCTCGACCACGCCCACGGCAAGGCCGACCATCGCCGGCTTGTTCATCAACTGCTGGAGCCGGGCATCGAGCACCCGATAATCGATGTCTCTGCGAGAAGCGGTCGACAGGGCCGCGAGCTTTAAATGGGCCGCGGTGATTTGGTGCTGGTGGTGCTCTTGCTCGACGGATTGCGAGCGCATCGCGAACAACGAGGCGCCGATGAGCGCTACGATGACGCCCAGCCCGAGCTTGCTTCTAGTCTTCAATGACCTTCTCTCCCCACCCTCTACCCCGCTGTGGCCGGGAGGGGCCTCGCCCTCAACTTGCGTGCAAAGGCCATGCGATGAACCGACTCTGTCTTGCGACGAACGGGCTTATGGCTATGAACGCGCGGGCGCTTCGAATGCGCCGCAGGAGCCCGGCTGGATGCACTTCCTGAAGACGCTGTTCTGGGTGCTTGTCGCGGTGGTCGTCACCTTCTTCGCCTATCGAAACTGGGCTCCGGTCACCTTGAACCTGTGGGGCGACATCCAGGTCGACATCAAGATCCCGCTCCTCCTGCTGCTGTTCTTTCTCCTCGGCTTCCTTCCGACCTGGCTCCTGATGCGAACCCGATTGTGGTCCTACCGCCGGCGCCTCGAGGCGCTCGACCGCACTCGTGCTTCCACGGTGGCCGCAGCGCCGGCCGAAGAGGAAGGGGAGCCGGTCGAATGAACCCCATCTTCGTCGCCATCGACACGCCGAACCTCGGCCGGGCGGTTGCGCTCGCCGAGGCGGCGCGAGGCCGCGTCGGCGGCGTGAAGCTCGGCCTGGAGTTCTTTTCTGCGCATGGGCCCGAGGGTGTGCGCCGGATCGCGGAATTCGGCCTGCCGGTTTTCCTCGACCTGAAGCTCCACGACATCCCCAACACTGTCGCCAAGGCTGTCGAGGCGCTTGCGCCGCTGAAGCCGGCAATCCTCACCGTTCATGCGGCAGGCGGACGGGCGATGCTGCGGGCCGCCAAGGAAGCCGCGCCGGCCGAGACCAAGGTCGTCGCCGTGACCGTGCTCACCAGCCTCGATCAAAGTGACCTCGAAGAAGTGGGTGTCCAGGGATCGCCGGCCGATCAGGTGGCCCGGCTCGCATCGCTTGCACGGGACTCCGGCATCGATGGCATCGTCTGCTCGGGTGCGGAGGTGACGCAGACGAAAAGCTTTTGGCCCGATGGATTTTTTGTCGTCCCTGGTGTTCGGCCCGCGGGAGCGGATGTCGGCGATCAGAAACGCGTCGTGACTCCGGCCGAGGCGCTCCAACGCGGTGCGTCGGTCGTGGTGATCGGCCGCGCGATCACCGACGCGGCAGACCCTGCCGCGGCGATGATGGACATTGCGGCCTCACTGGAGCAGACGGCCGCACACACGAGGTAATCGACGATGAGTTGGCTCAGCCGCGTTCGAAGCGGCATTCCGTTCCTGCCCAAGCGCCAGACGGCGGAGAATCTGTGGCACAAGTGCAAGAAGTGCGGGACGATGGTCTTCGCGAAGGAGTGGGAGGAGAATTACAGCGTCTGTCCGCGCTGCAACTTCCACGACCGGATTGGCCCGACGAAGAGGTTCGAACAGCTGTTCGACGCCGCCCAATATGAGCTGCTGCCTGCGCCCGAGGTGCGCGAAGATCCGCTGCGGTTCAAGGACACCAAGCGCTACGCCGAACGGCTGAAGGCCGCGCGCACGGCCAACGGCGAGCGCGATGCGCTGGTCAATGCGCGGGGCAGGATCGAGAGCCACAAGGTCATCGTGGGCGTGCAGGACTTCGCCTTCATGGGCGGGTCGATGGGCACAGCCGTCGGCGCGACGTTCCTCGCCGGAATTCGCGCCGCGATCGCGGAGCGCTGTCCCTACGTGATCTTCACCGCGTCGGGCGGGGCGAGGATGCAGGAGGCGATCCTGTCGCTGATGCAGCTGCCGCGCACGACGGTCGCCATCGCCGAGCTCAAGGAAGCCGGGCTGCCGTACATCGTCGTGCTGACCGATCCGACCACGGGAGGCGTTACTGCCTCCTATGCAATGCTGGGCGACGTCCAGATCGCCGAGCCGGGCGCTCTGATCGGCTTCGCCGGCCAGCGCGTCATCGAGCAGACGATCCGCGAGAAGCTGCCCGAAGGCTTCCAGCGCGCCGAATATCTGCTCGAGCACGGAATGATCGACATGGTGGTCTCGCGCGCCGAGCTGAAAGACACGCTGGCGAAGCTGATCGGGTATCTCGCTCCGGAGACGAAAGAGGCCGCCTGATGGCGGATTTCGCCCGCTCGGCGCATCCGGGTGTCCAGGAACAGCTCGACCGGCTGTCGAAGCTTTCTCCCGCAGGCGACCGGCTAGGGCTCCAGCGCATCACCGCGCTTCTCGACCGTCTGGGGCGTCCGCAGGATGCGCTCCCGCCGGTGTTCCATGTCGCCGGAACCAACGGGAAAGGCTCGACCGTCGCCTTCATCCGCGCCGCGCTCGAAGCCAGCGGACACAGCGTCCATGCGTTCACCAGTCAGCACCTGGTGCGGTTCAACGAGCGAATCCGCGTTGCCGGGCGGCTGATCGAGGATGACGAGCTTGCGTCCACTCTTGCCGAGGTGATCAATGCCGGCGCGGGGATCGAACCGAGCTTTTTCGAGGTCGCGACCGCGGCAGCGTTGCTTGTTTTCGCGCGAACCCCTGCCGATGCATGTATCCTGGAAGTCGGACTTGGCGGACGGCTCGACGCGACCAACGTCATCGAGCGGCCGCTGATCACCGGAATCGCCAACCTGGCGCTCGATCACCAGCAGTTCCTCGGCGACGGGCTCGCGGACATTTCCGGCGAGAAAGCGGCGATCGCAAAGGCGGGCGTGCCGCTTGTCACGCAGCTCTATCCGCCGCTGGTCCGGAAGAGGATCGAGCAGGCCGCGGATGAACGCGGCGCGCTCTGGCTCCCGCGGGGAGGCGCCTGGGATGCAGCCGCGGAGCGGGGGAAGCTTCGTTACCGAGACCGGGCGGGCAGGCTCGTCCTGCCCCTGCCGCGCCTCAACGGACGACACCAGGCAATGAACGCCGGGCTCGCAGTCGCAATGTTGCGCCACCAGGACATGCTGCACGTGCCCTCGCCGGCATTGAGCGCCGCGATGGGATGGGCCGACTGGCCGGCGCGGCTGCAGCGGCTGGCGGCCGGTCCGCTGGTGGGCGATCGAGAGGTGTGGCTCGATGGCGGACATAACCCGTCTGCGGCGCGGCAAATCGCAACCTTCGCGAGACATCAAT
>JABFXK010000079.1 GCA_013361785.1 Sphingomonas sp. | reverse complement strand
TTCGCACTCGCAAGTCCGATGCCCGACGTCGATCCGGTGACGAGCGCAACCTTGCCCTGAAGAATCATGGACGCCGCAATGACGCCTGTCGGCCGAATTGCAACCGCCGCTGCCGCTCACGCATTGGAAGCGGCAACAGGAGGCTCCTCAATGCGGTTCGGCGACGAGCGCGAAAGCACGAATTTCACCGACGATACCGGCCGCGGCGGATTCGGCGGCGGCGGATTCGGCGGGGGTGGCCTTGGCTGCCTGCTCCCGCTCGTCGCCAGTCGCTTCGGCATCGGCGGAGTCATCGTCCTGGTAATCGGCTATTTCATCCTCAGCTCGCTCGGCGGCCTGAACAGCTCGGGAGGCGGCTTTGGCGCGGGCCAACAGGCGAGCGCGCCCGCCGGACAGAGCAACCTCGACCCGCAGATCAAGCGTTTCACCCTGCAAGTCCTCGCCAGCACCGAGGACACCTGGACCAAGCTGCTCCAGGCGAAAGGCATCAGCTACACGGCGACCAACCTCCATTTCTATTCGGAGGCCGATCAGTCGGGATGCGGCGCTGCGCAATCGGCGATGGGCCCGTTCTACTGTCCGAACGACAAGAACATCTATCTCGACACCGAATTCTTCGGCGAGCTGTCGCAGCGCTTCCAGGCGCCCGGCGATTTCGCCATGGCCTATGTCGTCGCCCATGAGGTCGGGCATCACGTCCAGGACCTGATGGGCACGCTCGGCCAGGCTGAGCAGCTCCAGGCGCGGGAAAGCGACACCCAGGCCAACGCGACCCAGGTCAAGATAGAGCTGCAGGCCGACTGCTATGCCGGCGTCTGGGCCGCCAACGCGAAGAACCCGCAGGGTCAGTCGGTGATGGAGCCCGGCGACTTCGAGGAGGGCATGCGCGCCGCCGAAGCAATCGGCGACGACACGCTCCAGCGCGAAGCGCAGGGCCGAGTGGTTCCCGACAGCTTCACTCACGGCACCTCGGCGCAGCGGATGAACGCGCTGCGCACCGGCTACCAATCCGGCAATCCCGACGCCTGCGCGTCGCTCTAGAGCTCAGTGCTCGCTATGCCGCCGGCATGGCTCCGCTCAGAGCTTCACCAGCATCTTCCCGACGTTCGCGCCTTTGAACAGGCCCAGGAACGCCTCGGGCGTCTGCTCCAGCCCCTCGACCACCGTCTCCCGCGACTTGACCGCGCCGGTCTTCAGCCACGCCCCCATGTCGCGATAGAATTCGTCCATCCGCGACTGATAGTCGAACACCAGGAAACCCTGGATCCGGATCCGGGCAGCGATCACCCGCATGAGGAATCGCAAGCTCGTCGGCTCGCGCTTGTTGTAGCCCTCGATCATCCCGCAGATCGCGAATCGGGCATAATTGCGGGCGACTGCGAGCGCCGCGTCGAGATGGTCGCCGCCGACATTGTCGAAATACACGTCGATGCCCTGCGGCGCTGCCCCCGAAAGGCTCCTCAGAAGATCTCCGGCGCGATAGTCGATCACCGCGTCTGCGCCTAAGGCGCGGACATAATCGCATTTCTGCTCGCCGCCCGCAGAGCCGATCACGGTCATTCTTTTCGCTTTCGCAATCTGCACCGCCGCGGAGCCGACCGCGCCTGCCGCTGCGGACACGAACACGATGTCGCCTTCCTTTGCTGAGGCGACGTCGAGCAGCCCGAAGTAGGCCGTCGCTCCGGTGGTCCCGAGGATTCCGAGGAATTGCTGCGGCTCCGCGCCGAGCTCTGGAAGCTTCCGAGCCGCCTGCGCCGGCACCACCGCCTCGTCGCGCCAGCCGCCCATGTGCAGCACGAGATCGCCGGGCGCGAAGCCCTCGGCCCTGCTCTCGACCACCTCTCCGACCGCGCCGCCCTCCATTGGCTGCCCGAGCTGGAACGGCGGCACGTAGCTCTTCACGTCGTTCATGCGCCCGCGCATGTAGGGATCGACTGACAGCCAGCCGTTGCGCACCCGGATCATGTCCTCGGCGACCGACGGCAGGTCGATGTCCTTGAGCTCGAACTTGTCGGCCGACGGCATCCCGTCGGGGCGGCTCTTCAGATGCCAGGCTTTCGGCATTCGAAAACCTCTCTTCCCTCCCTGGAAGGGAAGGGCTGGGGGTGGGTGCGCGAAGCGCGCGAACAGAGCCGTCGCGGCATTAAGCCGCGTCGCCTCTTAACCCCTACTCCTCCCTCGAAAGGCAGGGGAAGATGGAGAAGACAAGAAAGGACCCGGCCAGGAAGGGGACGGCCTGGCCGGGTCCGGTGAAGCCTCCCACGGCGGAGGCTCAGCTTGCTACCGCCCTAGCGGTAGGTGCCCGAGAAGCTCCGATCGAGGTTCCGCGGGCCCATCTCGCCCTGGTCGTCGCGCTCGAACAAGGCGCGGTCGCGGCTTTCGTCGCGCCAGCGGCTCTTCGCCTCGTCGGCCTTGCAGTCGAGGATGACCTTGTCGCCCTCGACCCGGTCGATGTCGGAGCAGCTCAGCGAGTGATGCACGCCGCCGCTTTCGGGGTCGGACTTGGTGAGGATCAGGCGGTCGCCCCGCGTGCAATCGACGGTTCCGACATGCTTGTCGTCGCTTCCGACCACATCCATGTGTTCGCGAACCTGGCCGAGCAGGCCACGCTTGTGCTGCCGTTTCTCGCGCCAGCTGCCGAAGTCGCTTTCGAAGCGCGACTGGTTCTCGCGACGATAGTCGTCATAGTCGCTGTCGAGCTCGCTCATGTGGCGGTCGCGCCAGCTGTGATAGTGCGGGTCGAAGTCCCGCTCCGACGATCCGGCGGAGCTCGTCCGCCGATATTGGTCGCGGCCGTAGGGCGATTGCGAACGGCCCATGTCGCGCCGGGATTCACCCAGCGCCGGCTCGCCGCGGCCGTAGCCGCTCGCGGCGAAGAACTGCTCGGACTCGAAATCCGAACCGCGGCCATAGTCGCCGGCCATCGGGCGATAGCTGCGATCCCGGCCGCGCGAGCTCTCGAACTCGCCGCGCCAGTTGCGGTTGTAGTCACGGTCGCTCGATCCGCCTCGGTTGAACAAGCCGCGGTCGTAATTCTGATCGCTGTCGCGGTCCCGCTCATGGCTGCGGTAGCTCGCCCGGTCACGATCATAGTCGCGTCCGTAGCCGCGGTCGTAATCACGATCGGAGCTGCCGCCCCATCCGCCCCCGAACGCGCCTCGTTCACGGCTGCGCTCGCGTCCGCCGGAATGGCTGTCGCGCTCGTCGCGCATCTGGTCCTGCCGCCGCCGGCGCTCGGCATCGTCGTCGCCGAACCAGGAGGCGACCTCGTCGCTCGCCCGGTCCCAGAAGCCGCGTTCGTCGCGGCCCCGATTTTCGCCGCGGAAGTTGCGGTCAGAACGGTCGTCCGACCATCGCGAACGCTCGTCTCGGTCGTAGCGGTCGTAAGCCATATTTCCTCCTTTGCATGAGCGAAAAGCCGGCTGGACACCGGTCATCAAAAGTCGCTCACGAAACGAATGGAGGGACGCCGCCGTTCCTGCCGCAAGCAGCCGTGGGCCGCATGAAATCGGCGGGCCGAAGCCTCACCGGGACGGACGTTTCGACATGACGCCGGAGGGTTGGTGGAGCTGAGGGGAATCGAACCCCTGACCTCTGCAGTGCGATTATGGAATAATG
>JABFXK010000196.1 GCA_013361785.1 Sphingomonas sp. | reverse complement strand
GGGAACGCCGACCACCAGCGCCCAGTAGACCTTGCGCGCCGTGCGGCCGGAGAAAGCCTTCGCAAAATGCCCCGCCGCCCGAGCGCTCTTCGCCACCAGCAGCGCGCCCGACGTGTCCTTGTCGAGCCGGTGGACGAGCTTCGGCCGCCCCGCCTCATCAGCCAATCCGTCGAGCAAGCGGTCGAGATGCTGCGTCGTCTTGGTCCCGCCCTGCGTCGCCAGCCCGGGCGGTTTGTTGAGCACGAACGCGTGTCCGTCCTCGTAAATGACCATGTCGCGGACGAATTGCTCCTCGTCTGCCGTCAGCGCTTCACGCTTGCGCTGCGGGCGCGCAGTCCGCGCCGGCGTGGCCTCGGCCGGCGGAACGCGGATCTCCTGCCCGGCCTCGATCCGGTCTCCCGGCACCGCGCGCTTTCCGGCCAGCCGAAGCTGCCCGGTCCGCGCCCAGCGAGACACAATGTTGAAGCTCACTTCCGGCATGTGCCGCTTGAACCAGCGGTCGAGCCGGATCCCGTCATCGTCCTCGGATACGGTGAAGGTGCGCGCGTCGGTCACCCCGCGGCGCTTAGGATCGGTTCGCCCAATACTCAAACGCCTGGCGGTGCAGCTTCCTGATCAGGCGCGCGGCCTTCGGCCCTTCCCACAGTCCGGTGTAGCCGTGCTTCTTCGCGCCGCCGACCCACCAGCCCTGGCCCGGAAGACCATCCGATTGCCGCACCACGAGGACGGCGAGCTCCGGCTCTCCGCGCTCCTCGGCTTCATCGTCGACGAAGCTCAGCACCTTGCACAGCTGGCGCATCTTGGGCCGGGTGAAATGATGCCCGAGCAGCTCCAGCACTTCGGCGTAGCTGATCGGTTGGCCTGCCTGCGCGGACGCGATCAGGATCGCCCGCACTTCTTGCGGGTCCGCAAGCAGACCCCCTTCGCTCACCGCGGTTGTGCGTTGAAGTCGACCGGGGTGAGATCGAAGACGTTGAGCTTCGTTCCATTCTGCGGCCACGGAATCACCAGCCGCCAATGAAAGGCGCCGATGCGCTCGAACACGCCGGCCATGTTGCGCTTGGGATCGTCGCCGTAAGCGAGCGGCTGCTCCTCGTCTCCGAGCGTGAGGCTGCCGAGGAAGATCATCCGGTTGGGGTCGTCATCCTCCCACAGCCGCCCAGCGGGGCGCTGGCTGCCGGTCTGCTTGACGATGGTCAGCTGGTCGCCCTCGATCTGGACGTAGCAGAAGAAGGGCTTGAAGCTCTCGAATGCCTTGCCTTTCGGCGTAGCTTTCCCGAGCGCGATCATTCGGCAGTTGTAGCTTCCCGGTGTCGGCGCCGGCCGCGGAAGCCCGGTGCGCGGCAACAGCAGCTTCCCTTCGCGGGCGATCTCGCCCGAATTGCCCCTCTTGGCGTCGGCGAGCGCCGCCTGCCAGGCGAGCCCGAGCCTGTCGAGCCGATCCTGATCGGCGGCCGTCGCGACCGCTTTCCACGCTTCCGCCTTGAGCGGCGGTCCGACAGTGACGCTCGGATGCATTCCGGGCGGCAGCTTAGGTTTCGTCTCGCATGCGCCAAGCATCGCAAAGGCAAGCACAATCGATGCTTCCGCTGCGAGGCGGTAAGGATGTCGAGGCGACAAGATTTTCACTCCCCCACAGTGGCAGGCACGTCAGTCGCTTTCAACCAATGCCGCGTTGAACATAAGCTTTCACTGAACGCTCACCGCCGCTACGCCTCGCCGAAATGAATGCGCCCGAAAGCCCCAAAGCTGCGGCGGTCAGCACGAACGTCCGCGCCGATGCTCGTTTGAGCGCCGAGCGCGCGAACGTCCCGAACCGGACTTCCAGCGTCGGGGAAACGCGCGGCGGGTTTGCGCTCGGCCTCGGCGCTTATGGTCTTTGGGGCGTGCTTCCGATCTATTTCGAGGCGCTCCGCACCGTCGACGCCGTCGATATCGTCGCCCATCGCGTTCTCTGGTCGCTTCCGTTTCTCGCGCTGCTGCTCGCGCTCGGCGGAGGGCAGCCGAAGGTCCGCGCTGCGCTCAGGCGACCAAAGACCGTCGCGATGCTGATCGTCACGGCGGTTCTTATCGGCACCAACTGGCTGCTCTACGTGAACGCGGTCACCAGCGGCCACATCCTCGCTGCGAGCTTCGGCTATTATCTCAACCCGCTCGCCAACATCCTGCTTGGCCGGTTCGTGCTGCGTGAAAGGCTTAGCGCCTTGCAATGGACCGCCGTCGGCATCGCGGCGGCCGGGATCAGCGTGCTTGCCGCGGGCGCGCTCGGCCAGCTGTGGCTCAGCCTCGCGCTCTGCATCACCTTCGCCCTCTACGGCCTGCTGCGCAAAATCGTCCCCGCCGATGCGCTCACCGGCCTCGCGATCGAGACGGTGGTCCTGTTCCCGCTGGCAATCGCCTGGATCGGCTGGATGGCGCTCGCTTCGCAGCCGGTGTTCGGCAACAGCACCCGCGACACCGGGCTGCTGCTCCTCGCCGGCATTGTCTCGACCACGCCGCTCCTGCTCTTCACCGCCGCCGCCAAGCGCCTGCCTTATTCGACGCTCGGGATGCTCCAGTTCGTCGCTCCGACCCTCCAGTTCCTGATCGCCGTCGCGCTATACACGGAGCCGGTGACGACCGCGCACATCATCGCCTTCCCGGCGATCTGGACGGCGCTGGTGCTCTACGCGATCGCCATGCTTCGTTCGCCCAAGCTGCCGCAGGCGCCCGAATGATGCTAGAGCAGCAGCCATGTTCAATCTCGTCTCGCTGATCATCGGCTTCGTCGCGCTGCTCTGCGCGCTGATCGCCTTCATTCCGCTTCTCGGCTGGCTCAACTGGCTGATCATTCCGCTGGCGATCATAGGCGCCGGCATCGGCATGATCTCGCGCGGACGGGCAGGGCAAAACCTCAACCTGTTCGTGATCGTGATCGGGATCCTTCGCCTGATCCTCGGTGGGGGCATTCTCTGAGCAGCGATCCGCGCATCGACGCTTATATCGCGAAGGCCCAGCCGTTCGCACAGGCGATCCTCGGAAAGGTACGTGAGCGGGTCCACGCCGTTCTCCCGGACGTCGAAGAGACGATGAAGTGGAGCATGCCGGCCTATACCGTGGCAGGCAAAATCGTGCTGATGACGCCCGCCTTCAAAGCGCATGCTGCGCTGAACTTCTGGCGCGGGCAGGAGATCGGCGATGGCGAGGCGAAAGCCGGCGCGATGGGCCAGTTTGGGAAGCTCACATCGGTCGACGACCTGCCGCCGGACCGCGAGCTCGACCAGCTGATCCGCGAAGCGGCAGCGCTCGCGAAAACGGCGCCCGCACCGCGCAAGCCGAAGCACGCATCCAAGCCGGCGCCCGAGCTGCACCCGGATTTCGCGGCGGCTCTTGCGAAAGCGCCGAAAGCGAAAGCCAACCTCGATGGCTTTTCACCCTCGGCCCAGCGCGAATATCTCGAATGGATCAATGATGCGAAGCGCGACGAGACCCGTGAGAAGCGGATCGCCACGGCGATCGAGTGGCTGGCCGACGGAAAGAAGCGCAACTGGCAGTACGAAAACTGCTGACTACTTCGTCATTCTAAGCGCAGGCCCGAACCGCGTCTCGACCTCTCCTTCAACCGCAAATCCGCAATGCTCAT
>JABFXK010000211.1 GCA_013361785.1 Sphingomonas sp. | reverse complement strand
GACCTCCACCGTGTTCGTGACCACGATGACGGACACGCTCGGCGTCTTCTTCTTTCTCGGGCTTGCCGCTCTCTTTCATCTCCACGGGTAAGTGCTTGATTTCGCTGCGGAGCGAGGCAATTCAGGAGTCGTGCCGAAGCTCCATTTGACGAAGGTCGCGTTCGCCTGTCGCGACGTCGACACGCTGAAGCTGCGCATCGCCAATCGCGCCGTCGGAGGCGAATTGCGCGTCGCCACGCGGATGCGTCCGAAGCGCTCGGCCGAGCTCATCGGCGGTAATCTCTACTGGATCGTCAAGCATCGCCTCGTTGCCGGCATCGAGATCCTGCGCTTCGAAGACCGCGAAGACGGACGGATCGACATCGTCTGCTCGGCTGAGCTGGTCGCCGTTTCGCCGGTGCCGCGCCGGGCCCACCAGGGCTGGCGTTATCTCGAGGATGCGGCCGCGCCCGGCGTGGACGACGACGGAACTGGTCTCGGCGCTCTGCCGCCCAGCCTCTACGGAAAGCTTGCGTCGCTGGCTTTGGTCTAGTGACAGCCGCTGACGCTCGCGGAGCCGCTCACGCGCAGCGTGCATGATGGCTTGCCGCTAAGCCTTACCGTCGCCGGCCCCGTCGCATCGACAGCCACCGAATTGCTGACGTTCGCGGCAACCGTAGCCGCTCCGTCGGCGCCGAGCGTCGCATCCTTGGTCGAAAGCCCAGTCGCTTCGAGGCTCGAGATTCCGCGGATCACCGCGGTCAGCTTGGCCGCCTGGCCTGCCAGTCGAGCCGTCGCGGTGCCGACCAGGCTGACATGAAGCTGATCGATGTTCGCCTGTCCGATCTCGCCGACGCCGCTTCCCTGGACGGACAGGTCGAAGGTCAGTCCCCTGACCTTGTCGATCGTGAGCGCGCCCGAGCCGTTCAGCCATGCGGCGCTGAGATCGTGGGTGCCGAGGCTGATCTCGACCGGCCCAACGTCCTGCCCCGGATAGCCGCCCCACGAATCGAGGCTGTTGTGCACGACCAGCGTGTCGCCCCGGACTTCGATCGCGATCCGGTCGAGCGCTCCGGGTGAGCCGGTCGCGGACGCGAATGGCGCAACCCCGGTCGCCAGCCTGACCTTGTAGGGTCCGTCGACCTGAACCTTCGAAAAGCTTGTGATCCCGAAGTTGCGGGTCGCCGCACCCACGGGTGCGGCGGTGGTCGCAAGTGCGGCGAAGAAGAGGAAGGTGCGCATGCCCGCACCTTCGCCGATCATGGTTAAGACCGCTTTAAGAGCAGTGGACGTGGCCGGGGCCGCCGCTGCTGACCGTGCATTTCGCGCCGCCCGTCAATTCGATGCCGCCGGACCCGAACGACCTGATCGTGGCCGTCTGGGTCACCGTCGCGCGCACCGTGCCGGAACCCGTCGACGTTATGTCGGCATTCTCGACAGTCAAATCGGCCCCGTCGTAGGATCCTGAGCTGGCGAGCATCACGGTGGCGGATTCGACTTGTCCGGCCGTTCGCAGGCTTCCGGCACCCGCCAGCTTCGCGTTGAGCTGGCCGACGTTCATTGAATGGATGGTCACGCTGCCTGCTGATGCCAATGTCGCAATGAAATGATCCGCCCGAACCCCGTCGATATCTATGGAGCCCGCGCCGAGATTCGTAACCCCGCGCATGACCGGCAATGAGATGTCGACGTCGACGCCCTCATTGCCGTTGCGGGACCAGCTGGCGCCTTCCTGCCAGCGGATAATCAGCTGGCCATCTCGAACTAGGAGCTCGGTGTCATCGAGCATCGTCCGCGGACCGGACAGCGACACGCTCGTCTTCTCTCCGGTTCGGACCCTGACGACGAACGGACCTGCGACGGTAAGGTGGTCGAATTTGCCGGGTGTCACCTGACGGTGATCTGGCGGCCCGGGGTCTCGGCTCATCGCGAACGCACTAGCCGAGACGAGCGCCGCCACGGCCCCGGCTGCAATGGCCTTCCTGGTCACGCATCGCTCTCGCATCGATCAGGATTCGGCTTCGACATCAGTACGCGCATGGGTGTCGGCGTCAACTGCAGTGGACGTCGCCGGAGCCGGCCTTGCTGATGTTGCACTTGGCACCGCCGGTGACGGTCACGTCGCCCGAACCCATGATGTTGACGTCGGCATTGCCGGTCGCGTGCGCCTTGATGTCACCCGAGCCTGCGATCGAGACCTTCAGCTGCTGCGTGGTCACCCCCGTCGCGTCGATATCGCCGGCTCCGACGATCGCATATTCGGCCGATTGCGCCTGTCCCGTGCCCACCTTCGCATCGCCCGAGCCGGCCAGCGCGAGCTTCAGCGACTGCACGTTCGCCGAGCCGATGCTGAGGTCTCCCGCGCCGGCGAGCTTGCCTACGAACTGATCGCCCTTGACGCTGTCGATGTTGAGGTCGCCTGAGCCCGCCATGGTTGCTGCGCGCAGCTGCGGCACGGTGACGGTGAAGACTGCCCGGCGATGTGTGCCCCAGTCGAAGTTGAAAAACCCGTGATTCTCCTGCGGATGGATCACCAGCTTGTCGCCGCGCACCTCGACGATCGCGCGTTCGAGCAGCTTCTCCGGTCCGCGGGCGGAAACGCTGGGATTGGCGCCCGTGCGGACGATCACGTCATAAGGTCCGGCGCTTTCGATCTCCTGGAAATTGCCGACCTGATAATTGCGGGAAGCGGTCGCGCCCTCGTCCTCGTGATGCATGCGCCCGCATGCCCCTGTTGCGGCGGAAGCGGCGATCACGGCCGCGGCGATGGACTTGCGCATGTTCCCTCCTGTGAAGCTGTCTTATCTAAGCAATACACTTGCTCGAAAACAGCCGCAAGCGGGAAAAGAAAAAGGGCGCCCCGTCAAGGGCGCCCTTTCCTCTGTCGAATCAGCCGAAGTGCTTAGGCCACTTCCGGTTTCTTGTGATGGACCAGCGCAGCCTTGTTGAGGATCTCGAGAATCTTCGCGAGCGCCGACTTCTCGTCGGTCTGCTCCATTGCGCCGAGCTCGCGCGCCAGGCGCGACGAAGCCGCTTCGAAGATCTGCCGCTCGGAATAGCTCTGCTCCGGCGCGTCGTCCGGACGGAACAGGTCGCGGACCACCTCGGCGATCGAGGTCAGGTCGCCCGAGTTGATCTTCGCTTCATATTCCTGGGCGCGGCGCGACCACATGGTGCGCTTGACCTTCGGCTTGCCGGTGAGCGTCGCAAGCGCGTCCTTCATCGTCTTGTCAGACGAAAGCTTGCGCATGCCGACCGAGTCCGCCTTGTTGACGGGCACCCGGAGGGTCATCTTTTCTTTCTCGAACCGCAGGACATAGAGCTCGAGGCGGGTTCCCGCGATTTCGGTGCTTTGCAGCTCGACGACTCGGCCAACGCCATGCTTGGGGTACACAACATAATCGCCGACATCGAAGCTGAGCGCCTTTGTAGCCATTACTAACCTTTCCGTTTGCGGCACCGGAGCCGACGCATCCGCGGCGTCCCCCAAAACGACCAGCGGCCGCGGCTCCATGCCTGTTTCTTGGCTTCCCTATGAATTTAAGGCCGCAGCTGAATCGCTCGCGGCCCCGTCTAACAATTGTATAACAGAACCGGCCTCAAATTGCGAGTCCCAGCTGGAGCGGCTGCTCTGCTGGCCGTTCACTTAAG
>JABFXK010000145.1 GCA_013361785.1 Sphingomonas sp. | reverse complement strand
CTAGCCGAGGCTTGCCCTTGGGCTTGCGCGGTCTGCCGCCGCCTGGACCGCCGGGTCCGCGCGGCTTGTCGCCTCCTCCGCCGCTCTGCGGTGGCCGGCGAGGCCCGCGCGGCGGCCCGCGGCGATCGCTCGTCCGTTGCCGTTCGGGCACCCGGTCGATCGGCCTCGACTGCTGCATCTGCTGGCGCGGGCCCACCGCATAGCCTTCCTTCAGGAGCTGGGTGAAGGCGGAGCGCGTCGTCTCGGCGATCTGGTCCTGAAGCTCCTTCGGCAGGTCCGCGAAGGTGACGTTGGGATGGATCGCCTGGACGTCGCGCAGAAGCTGGTTCGGCAAGCCGCCTGAAGCGCGCTTCAGCGCCGCAAGCCCATCGAGCACCGCCGAGAAGATGATCGATTGCATGACGTCGCTCGCGGCTCTCGGCATTGAAGTAATGACCCTCGCTTGTGGACTTGCGCCCGGCCGCTCCCTAAGTGCGCGCCGCAATGAGCTCTCCCGCTTCCAACGGTGCGCAGCTAGCCGTCCTCTACGAGCACCCGCTCTGGTTTCAACCCCTGTTCGCGGCGCTCGAGCGCCGGGGAATGCCTTACCTCCCAATCCACCTTGCCGATCACAGCTTCGATCCGGCCAGCCGTGAAGCGCCGGCGCCGCTGATCCTCAGCCGCGTCGCCCAGTCGAGCTTCCTCCGCGAGCCCGAGCATCCGATCTTCTACGCCGAGGCATTGCTCGACCATTGGGAGCGCTGCGGAGCGCGGGTCATCAACGGCGCGGACGTGCTGGCGATCGATTCATCCAAGGCGCGCCAGCTCTCGCTGATGACTTCCCTCGGTTACGCGGTGCCGGAGACGCGGGTCGTCCATCGCGTCGAAGACCTGCTTGCCGCTGCAGAGGGCATGGCCTTCCCGCTGCTGGTGAAAGCGAACATCGGCGGATCGGGCGCCGGCATCGTCCGTTACATGTCGGCGGAAGAACTCCGGGTTGCCGCAACCGACCGAATGATCCCGCAGTCGGTCGACCAGGTTCTGCTGCTTCAGGAATATATCCCCGCCCGCAGCGGCACGATCCTGCGTCTCGAGACGCTCGGCGGGAATTTTTTGTACGCCATCGAAGTCGAGAGCAAAGGTGACACCTTCGACCTCTGCCCGGCGGACGCGTGCGCGGTGGAGCGCGGCCCCGCCGCGATCCGCATGACCGCCGTCACGCCGCCACGCGAGCTGATCGAAGCAGCCGAGCGCATCGCGCGCGCTGCCGGTCTCGACCTCGGCGGGATCGAGGTCGTCATCGACGACCGCGACGGCACTTCGCGCTTCTACGACATCAACGCCATGTCGAATTTCGTCGCCGATCCGATGAACGTTCTCGGCTGGGACCCGCACGACCGTCTCATCGACTTCCTGGAAGGCCAATTGAAAGGCAGGGTAGCGGCATGAGGTTCGGCTATTGGATGCCCGTTTTCGGAGGCTGGCTGCGCAACGTCCCCGACGAGGGGATGGAAGCGAGCTGGGACTATGTGAAGCGGCTGACCCAGCGGAGCGAGGGGACCGGCTGGGACCTCAGCCTGATTGCCGAGCTCAACCTCAACGACATCAAGGGCGTAGAGCAGCCCGCGCTCGATGCCTGGTCGACCGCTGCGGCGCTTGCCGCTGTCACTTCCAAGATTGAGCTGATGGTCGCCGTCCGGCCCAACTTCCACCAGCCGGCGCTATTCGCGAAGGCGGCGGCGAACATCGACAATATCGCGCACGGACGACTGGCGCTCAACGTCGTTTCCGCATGGTGGGCGGACGAAGCGACCCAGTACGGGCTTCAGTTCGACCAGCATGACGACCGCTACGCGCGCACGACCGAGTGGCTGCAGGTGATCCAGGGCCTGTGGACGCAGGACCGCTTCAGCTTCGACGGCGACCGGTACAAGCTCGATCATGCGATCTGCGAGCCCAAGCCGGTGCACAAGCCTTGGCCGACCATCTATGCCGGCGGAGAGAGCGACGCGGCGAAGACGATGATCACCAAGCTCTGCGATGCCTATGTGATGCACGGCGACCCGGTCGACGCGATCAAGCCCAAGATCGCCGATATGGAAGAGCGCCGTGCCCGCGCCGGCAAGGGGCGGATGCAATATGGAATGGCCGCCTTCGCGATCGTCCGCGACAGCGAGGCCGAAGCGCAAAAGGAACTGGCGCGGATCACGCAGATGCCGCCGAGGCCGCCCAAGGGCTTCGACAATTTCGAGCAGTGGCTGAGCGGCACGGAGCTGGAGCGTGAGCTCAAGCTTCAGGAATATTCGGTCTCGAACAGGGGCTTGCGGCCGAACTTTGTCGGGACTCCTGAGCAGCTGCGCGAGCGGATCGAGGAATATGAAGCCGCCGGGCTCGACCTGCTGCTTCTCCAGATGAGTCCGCAGGCGGAGGAGATGGACCGTTTCGCCGCGCAGGTGATCGCCCCCATGCGCGCGCGCTCGCCCGAGCTGGTCGGAGCCAAGTGAAGCGCCGCTTCGACAAGATGCACGGGCTCGGCAATGATTTCGTCATCGTCGACGCGCGTCAGGAGCCGTTCGAGGTAACGCCTGCGCTAGCCCGCGCAATCGCCGATCGGAGGACCGGCGTCGGCTGCGACCAGCTGATCGTCCTTGAGCCGAGCGACACGGCCGACCTCCGCATGCGCATCTGGAACAGCGACGGCGGCGAGGTCGAAAGCTGCGGCAACGCCACCCGCTGCGTGGTGCAGCTGACGGGCGTCCGCCGCATCGACACCGCAGGCGGTCTGCTCGAGGGCGAAGCACTCGGTGGCCAGGTCGAGGTCAGCATTGGCGAGCCACGCTTCGCATGGGACCAGATCCCCCTCGCTTATGCGATGGACACCAACCCGCTGCCGATGGCGTGGGACGAACTGGAACAGCCGTTCGCCGTCAACGTCGGCAACCCGCATCTCGTCTTCTTCGTCCCCGACGCGGGAGAAGTGCCGCTCAAGGAGCTCGGACCGACCATTGAGAACGACCCCGCTTTCCCGGAGCGGATCAATGTCAATGTCGCAACAATCGCTGGCAATCGTCTGAAGTTGCGGACTTTCGAGCGCGGAGCTGGCGAAACTCTGGCATGCGGGACCGGCGCATGCGCCAGCGCGGTGGCGGCGATTGCCACCAGGCGCGCCGAGTCACCTGTGCAGGTCGAGATGGGCGGCGGGAGCCTGACAATCGAGTGGTCACCAGGAGAGCCGATCCGGATGCGCGGCGGCGCGACGCACGTCTTTTCGGGCGAGCTCGACCTGGACGCGCTTCAATGAGCGTCGAGACCATCACCTTGGGCTGCCGGCTCAACTTCGCGGAAAGCGAGACGATCGCACGCACCGCGCCTGCCGACGAGGACTGGGTGGTGGTCAACAGCTGCGCGGTCACCAATGAGGCGGTCCGCCAGACACGCCAGGCGATCCGCCGAGCGCATCGGGAGCGGCCGTCTGCGAAAATCCTGATCACGGGCTGCGCGGCCGAACTCGATTCCGGCCCTTTCGCGGGGATGCCGGGCGTCAGCCGAGTCGTAGGGAATGCCCATAAGCTCAACAGCTTCGCCGCGAATGACGTCATGGCGGCATCGGGCTTCATGGGCCATGTCCGAAGCTTCGTCGCCGTGCAGACCGGCTGCGACCATCGCTGCACCTTCTGCTCGATCTGGCAGGCGCGAGGGCCGAGCGTTTCCCTCCCGTTCGAGCTGATCCGGGAGGCGGTCGCTCGCGAGCTGGACCGTGGCGCGAAGGAGATCGTGCTGACCGGGGTCGACATCACGGATTACGACGGCGGTCTCGGCAAGCTCTGCCAGCGTCTGCTCGACGCGGAGCCGCGGCTGAAGCGGCTGCGCCTCTCCTCTCTCGACAGCGTCGAGATCGACGAGGCGCTGCTCGAGCTGATCGCCGGCGAGCCCCGGCTGCTGCCCCATTTCCACCTGTCGCTGCAGGCCGGCGACGACATGATCCTCAAGCGCATGAAGCGCCGCCACAGCCGCGCCGACGCGGTGCGCACCGTGGAGCGGATCAAGGCTGCGCGCGCCGATGCGACGATCGGTGCCGACTTGATCGCCGGATTTCCTACAGAAACTGAAGAAATGGCACTGAACAGTTTGAAGTTACTCGACGATTGCCACATCGTCGCTGCCCATGTCTTCCCCTTTTCGCCGCGGCCGAACACCCCCGCGGCGCGCATGCCGCAGCTACCGCGGGAGCTGGTCAAGGCGCGTGCCGCAAGGCTCCGACAAGCGGCAACCGAGCGAAGACGAGGCTGGCTCGACGGTCTGGTCGGAACGGTGCAGCCGGTCCTGATCGAGAATGGCGGGAAGGGCCACGCCGACAATTTTGCGCCAGTCTCGATCGATGCCTCGCGCGGTGAGACGGGAAATGCCTGCATCACCGGCCGCGACGGCGACCATCTGTCGGCGGCGTGGGCATGAGCTGGCTCGACCGGCTGCGCGGCGGCTTCCAGAAGACGGCCGAGCGCGTAGCGGACAATCTCAGCGGACTGGTGAAAGAGCAGGCGCTCGATACCGCCACACTCGACGATATCGAAGAAGCGCTGATCGCGTCGGATCTCGGACCCGAGGCTTCGCACCGCATCCGCGACGCGATCGCGAGCCAGAAATTCGAACGGCTGGACGAACGCGGGCTTCGGACGATTCTCGCCGAGGAGATCGAGAAGATCTTGGCTCCGGTGGCGAAGCCGCTGGAAATCTTCGGTTTCCCGCGTCCCCACGTGATCCTGGTGATCGGCGTCAACGGCTCGGGCAAGACGACCACGATCGGCAAGCTCGGCCATTGGCTCAAAGAGCAGGACTATGGCGTGCTGCTCGCCGCCGGCGATACCTTCCGCGCCGCCGCGATCGAGCAGCTGCAGATCTGGGGCGAGCGGATCGGCGCGCCGGTGATTGCCGGCAAGGAGGGCGGCGACGCTGCCGGAATCGTGTTCGACGGCGTGAAGCAGGCGACCGCGACTGGCGAGGACGTGCTGATCGTGGACACCGCCGGCCGGCTCCAGAACAAGCAGCATCTGATGGACGAGCTGTCGAAGATCCGGCGGGTGCTCGGCCGTCTCAATCCCGAAGCGCCGCACGACGTCCTGCTCGTGCTCGATGCAACCACCGGTCAGAACGCCCTTGCACAGGTCGAGGTGTTTCGCGAGAGCGCGGGCGTGACGGGGCTCATCATGACCAAGCTGGACGGGACGGCGCGCGGCGGGATCCTCGTGGCGGCGGCCGAGAAGTTCGGCCTTCCGATCCACGCGATCGGCGTCGGCGAGAAGGCGGACGACCTTCGGCCGTTCGACCCGCGTGCGGTTGCGCGCGCGATCGCAGGCCTGCCGCCCGAATGAGCAAGCACCAAGAGCCGCAGGGCGCGGGGAAGCTGCTGATCGACCTTGGCCCGCTGCTGGTCTTTTTCCTCGCCAATTTCTTCGCGCCGGTGCCGACGGTGCTCAAGATCTTTGTCGCAACGGGCGCTTTCATGGTCGCGATGGTGGTCGCGATGATCTTCTCGGCGCTTCGCTATCACCGCATCTCGCCGCTGCTGTGGTTCTCCGGAATCATGGTCGTGATCCTCGGCGGCCTGACGATCTGGCTCCACAACGAAGCCTTCATCAAGATGAAGCCGACCTTCTATTACGCGCTGGTCTCGGCGCTTCTGTGGTTCGGCCTCGCCACCGACCGGCCGCTCCTGCAGCGGGTGCTCGGAAGCACCTACCCCGGCCTCGACGAGACCGGCTGGATGAAGCTCACCCGCAACTGGGCCATCTTCTTCGCCTTCATGGCCGTCCTGAACGAGACGGTGTGGCGCAACAGCTCGACCAATTTCTGGGTCGGGTTCAAGCTATGGGGCGCCCTGCCCCTGACCTTCCTGTTCGCCGCCGCGAACATCCCGATGCTGCTCCGCCATGGACTGATGAAGGAGGATGCATCGCCGGTCGAGCCGGGGCCGGTCGAATGAGCGACCCGATTCTCTCGATCCGCGGGCTGAGGAAAACCTACGGAACCGGAGTGGACGCGCTCAGGTCGGTCGACCTCGACATCCAGCGCGGCGAGATTTTCGCGCTGCTCGGCCCGAACGGCGCGGGCAAGACGACCTTGATCAACATCGTCTGCGGGATCGTCACGCCTTCGGCGGGCGAGGTGCTGGTCGATGGCCGCAACTGGCAGTCCGAATTCCGCCATGCGCGCGAGCAGATCGGCCTCGTCCCGCAGGAGCTGACGACCGAAGCGTTCGAGAGCGTGTGGAACACGGTGAGCTTCTCGCGCGGGCTGTTCGGGCGGCCGCGCAACGAGGCGTACATCGAGGACATCCTCAAGCGCTTGTCACTGTGGGACAAGCGCAAGTCCGAAATGCGGTTCCTATCGGGCGGCATGAAGCGGCGCGCGATGATCGCCAAGGCTCTGAGCCATGAGCCGGCAATCCTGTTCCTCGACGAGCCGACCGCCGGCGTCGACGTCGAGCTCAGGCGGGACATGTGGGACCTGGTGCGCAAGCTCCGCGCCGACGGCACCACGATCATCCTCACCACGCATTACATCGAGGAAGCCGAGGAGATGGCCGATCGCGTCGGCGTGATCAGCAAGGGCGCGCTGATCGCGGTCGACGAGAAGCGCGACCTGATGGCGAAGATGGGGCGGAAGACGCTCGACATCGTCCTTGCCGAGCCGCTGGGGGCCGTTCCGGCCGAGCTCTCCGAGTGGAAGGTCGAGCTCGAGAATGACGGGCACCTGCTGCGCTATCAGTTCGACAGCCATGCCGAACGGACCGGGATCGCTTCCCTGATGCGCCGCCTCACCGACCTGGGGATCGCCTACAAGGACCTCTCGACCCATCAGTCGAGTCTCGAGGAGATTTTCGTCGAGCTGGTGCACGGAGGCGCACAATGAACAGTCACGGCATCGCCGCGATCTATCGGTTCGAGATGGCGCGCTGGAAGCGCACCTTGTGGCAGAGCCTGATCACGCCGGTGATCACGACCGCGCTCTATTTCGTGGTGTTCGGATCGGCGCTCGGGAGCCGGATGACGAGCATGCAGGGCGTCAGCTACGGCGCCTTCATCGTACCGGGGCTGACGCTCCTATCGGTGTTCATGCAATCGATCTTCAACGCCAGCTTCGGCATTTATTTTCCGAAGTTTACCGGCACGATCTACGAACTGCTCTCAGCCCCGATCTCGAGCTTCGAAGCGGTGCTGGCCTATGTCGGGGCGGCGGTGACGAAGAGCGTCATCCTGGCGCTGGTGACGCTGGCGACGGCGACCATCTTCGTGCCCGTGCATGTCGATCACCCGATTCCGATGCTCCTGTTCCTCATCGGAATCAGCACCGGCTTCTGCCTGTTTGGCTTCGCCATCGGCGTATGGGCGCAGAATTTCGAACAGCTGCAGATCATCCCGATGCTGATCATCACGCCGCTGACGTTCCTCGGCGGCGCCTTCTATTCGGTCAAAGCGCTGCACGATCCCTTCCGGACGATCACTTTGTTCAACCCGATCGTGCACGTGATCAGCGGATTTCGCTGGAGCTTCTACTCGGTCGCCGACGTGCCGGTGTGGTCGAGCGCCGCCGTCACGGTGGCGATCATCGCCGTCTGCATGGCGGTGATCGCCTGGATGTTCCGCACCGGCTACCGCCTCAAGCAGTAACCGCCGCCTCGGCCCCTTCCTGGTTCGCCCGCTCGAGGCCGTTGCCGTCGAGATTCTCGCCGACGAAATCCCAGTTGACGATGTTCTGGAGCACGGCGGTCGCGAACTTGGGCCGCTCGTTGCGATAGTCGATGTAATAAGCGTGCTCCCACACATCGAGGGTGAAGAGCGGGACCATGCCGTCGTGAACGGCCGGCGTATCGGCATCGTGGAGCGAGGTAATCCTCAACGAGCCGCGGTCGAGCACGAGCCAGGCCCAGCCGCTAGCGAAATGGTTGACCGCTTCCTCATTGAGCTTCTGGAGCATCGCCTCGCTGTTGCCGAAGCCGTCCTCGATCAGCTTGGCGAGCTTGCCCGAGGGCTGCTGACCCTGCGCGGGCGCGAGGCATTGCCAGAAGAAGCTGTGATTCCACAGCTGCGCGCTGTTGTTGAACAGCTTGCCGTTGCCGGACTTCTTCGCTTCCTTGACGACCTGAAGCAGCGAAGCTCCGGAGAGGTCGCCCTCACTCTGGATCAGCTCGTTGGTCTTGTTCACGTAAGCACGATGGTGCTTGCCGTGGTGATACTCCAGGGTCTCGGCCGACATGTGCGGCGCGAGGGCGTCCTTCGCAAAGGGAAGGTCGGGCAGCTGGAAGGCCATGTCTCAAGCGACTCCTTCAACTTTTACGGATTGCGTCGCCTGAAGCGCCGATATCCGCTTGCTCTCCCCGCCCCGGATTGCCTGTTGCGCCCGACGCGCGAAATTTCAACCCTCTGAGCGAGGGCGCAACGCGCTGGGCGACTATTCGGAAACGACCGTGGGTTGCCGCGCAGAAGCACAGCGGACCTCGAGCTGGCTGCTTTCGGGCAGCACCACGCGGAATTTCCGGGTGGCGAAGTCGATCGACACCTTCTTGAACGCGCGGATCGCGTTCATTCCGAGAAGCAAGGCAGGCTTCCGGTCGAGCTTCAGCTCCTTGAACGTGTGCGCATCGGCAAAGACGATGGCGAGATTCTTGAGCGTTAATCCGCCGATCTCCAGCTGACGAACGAACATATAGTCGCCGTTGAGCAGATCGCCGGTGACGGATTCGAGCTGAACCTTCTGCGATGGGTCGACGAGGTTGTGGCCGACGAGCTGCTCTCGAAGCGCTTCATTGCCGATGCTCAGCTGGGCCCCGGTGTCGATGACGACCGTAACAGAGCGTCCATTGGCGACCGCATCCGTTACGACAAGCCTGCCGTTCCTCCGCTGCGCCTGGACAACGATCGTCCCCGGCTCGTCATGGAAATCGGGTGCTGCCGAAGGAACGATCGACAAGGTCTGGGCGGGAAAGTCGAATTCGACCCGCTGCGAGCGCAGCGAATCGACTCCGAGGATCCCGTCGGCGCCCATGGTTGCGCTGTCGAGGACCGGTGCATCGACGATCTTCTGCGCATTTCGCGTAAGCTGAAGATTCGGGACGGTGGCGGTCGACACGCTCGAAATGCCCGCGATCGTATGGACGTCAGCCCTGTCGCCCCGAGTGAGCCCGAGCCTGGACGCGATCTCCCACGAGATGGCGGTTCGGTCCGCGCCGGTATCGACGAGGAACTGGAAAGGCCCGGTACCTGACAGTGTGACCGGCACGGTCATTCGGTCATCGTGCTGGTTCTTGAACTTGATGTCCTGTCGCTGCGTGCTGTCGTCGACCTTCGGAATTCCGGCAACGGCATCGAGCTTGGTGGTGCTGGGCTGGGCAAAGAGCACAGCGGGACTGGCGAGCATTGCAACAGCCATCAGTTTCTGCCGCATTCGTCGCCTCCGCTTTGGTGCTGCTTTATACCTGTATGACACTCGTCGCAATCGAACCGAACTCGGCAACGATCTGGTAAGCCTTCGCTGGTAGGCCGGACGGCAAGTGGGGCCGAACCGGATTCGTCCGGGGCGGATGGGGCAATTGAGTTTATGCTTCGTCGGAGCCGCCGCACATGGACGAAGAACCAGTCGAGACCACCGTTTACTCGCTGGCAGCATCAGTCCCGGCACAGCCCGACCGCCGCGGCAGCGAACGTTTCCTGAGCCTGCTCAGGGTCGGTGCGATGGTGGTCGACGGCCGTCGTGAGCTCTGCCTGATCCGCAACATCTCCGCGGGCGGGATGATGATCCGGGCCTATTCCCCCGTTTCGGTCGGAACCCCTCTCTCGATCGAGCTCAAGCAAGGCGATCCGGTGAATGGGATCGTCCAATGGAACGAGGAGGGCCTCACCGGCGTCGCATTCGATTCGCCGATCGACGTGTTGGCATTGCTTGCTCCTCCTGAGGAAGGGCCGCGCCCACGCCTCCCCCGAATCGAGGTCGAGTGCACGGCCTGGGTTCGACAGGAAGCAGACGTGATCCGCACCCGAGTGGCGAACGTCTCGCAAGGCGGCGTGCGGCTCGAGACGCCAGCGCCTCTGACGATCGGCGGCGATGTCGTTGTCACTCTGCCCGGCCTGACCCCGGCCGCCGGAGTGGTCAAATGGCGCGAGGGCGATGCCTATGGCATCGCCTTCAATCGGGGGCTAATCCTTTCCGAGCTCGTCCACTGGCTCAAAGATCAGCAGCAGGAGCAGCAGCGGCGAATCGCCGTCTGATCAGTCGGACGCCGCGCTATCCAAGTAGCGACATCCAGCGTTTCACCATTCGCCGCTCGTAATCCGTCAACGGACGACAGGCGAGACAAGGGCGCATGAACCGGACCTGTGATCTCGCCTTGGGTTTCGGGACGTGGCGCAAAACCTGCTCGGGCTTGAGTCGCTCGTCGAAAGCCACGCCGGCATATCGCCCCTGAACCCACACGACCTGAGCCTTCAGGCGCAGATCGTTACGCTCAAAGTAGGTGGTGTCTCCTTCGGACGGGAGACGGTCGGCTTCGACCAGCGCGCCTTCTTGTGAAAGATTGCGCAATTTGACGGGCACCAGTTGGCCACCGATTTGGATGGTGGCGGCGAACAGCACCGACGACCGTCGCGCTCTTCGGCTTTTCTTTACGCACGCGTTATCCATAGGCCGCGACTGCTGCGCGGCGGGTAAAACTTGGTTTAAGAATGTCTCCAAAGCAACATCAAATTGTTCGCCGGCATGGGCCGCGTCTCGGCGAGTTCCAGGCCACGCTCCCTCGCGGCCGCGTCGAAGTCCTCGACGCGTCGGAGGCCCCATTGCGGATCGCGACGCTTCAAGTCCGCATCAAAAGCGACATTCGTGGACGCAGTGGCAACATCGTCCTTGAGCCACGGACCGTAAAGGATCAGCGGGGCGCCTTGGGGCAGCAATCTGGCCGCTCCGCCGATTAGCCCCAGCGCCGACGGCCACGGGCTGATGTGGACCATGTTGATGCACAGCACCGCGTCGGCGCGGTCGATCGGCCAGTCGCGGGATGCCGCATCGATGGCCAGCGGCGGCCGAACATTGGGAAGTGCTGCCGCTTCGCGCCACGCCTCGATCGAGGCGAGCGCGTCCGAATGGACGTCGCTCGGCTGCCATTCGAGTGTTGGAAAGCGCTCCGCGAAATAGACGGCATGCTCGCCCGTGCCGCTCGCGATCTCGAGCACGAGTCCGCTCTTCGGAAGCCATTCGCCGAGCACCTCAGCGATCGGTTCGCGGTTCCTGAGCGCCGCTGGCGCGGAACGGCGGACGCCCGCCACCTCGCCTTCGGAGAAACGCCGCTCGTCTGCCAACAGCGGCGCCCGCGTGCTTCCTCGAGCAAACCCTTGGCGCGGAAATACATCTCCAGGCGCGTCAGGGTGAACATGCCGAGTGCAAAGGCGATCAGCGGATCGGTGAGCATCGCCGGACTGACGTTGCTCTCCTGGCCGAGAACGCTTCGGGCGCCGGCCCGGATCACGATGAGAACGATGAGGAACATCATCGCCGCGGGCGACGCCTTTTGGTTCAGTGCGTGCGTCTCGGGATCGACATGAATGTGCATCATCTTGCCGCGCTGCCAGCCGACGGCGGCGCCGATCGCGAGGCCGACCGCGCTCGCAACGGCCACCCACCCCGTAGGCGGAAGCTGCACGAACATCAGCACCGCGACGACGAGATACAGCGCCGGCACAATCCACAGGCTGCCCAGCTTGAGCGGACGCATCCTGGACATTCCGCGCATTCGAAGAGCGAGCACGACCACGACGATGACGATCGTAACCGCGTAAGTGATCCAGCTCGGCTGAACTGGATGCGCCTGAACCTGCATTCGCCCCCCCAAGATCCTATTCGGCAGCCTCGGCCGCCTCGGGCTCCCTGTAGACCAGAACCGGCTTCCTAGCGGCAAGCGTTTCGTCGAGCCGGCGGCGAGGCGCGTAGATAGGCGCGGCCTTTAGGCTCGCGTCCCCTGCCCTCGCCCGCTCGGCGACCGAGCGAAGCGCCGCGATAAATTGATCGAGGCTCGCCTTCGATTCGGTCTCCGTCGGCTCAACCAGCATCGCTCCGTGGACGACCAGCGGGAAGTACATGGTCATCGGGTGGAAGCCGTCGTCGATCAGCGCCTTGGCGAGGTCGAGCGTGTTGACGTCATCGGCAAAGCCGCGGTCGGAGAAGATCGCCTCGTGCATGCACGGGCCGCTGCTCGCGAAGGGCGCATCGAGCACGTCCGACAGGCTCCTCAAGATGTAATTGGCGTTGAGCACCGCATCTTCAGCGACCTGCTTGAGCCCATCCGCGCCATGGCTGAGAATGTAGGTGAGCGCGCGGGTGAACATGCCCATCTGCCCGTGGAAGGCGACCATTCGGCCGAAGGCCTTGGGATGCATCTCGCCGGCGCTCTCCTCCTCGACCAGCTTGTACGATCCGTCGGCCATTTTCGCGACGAACGGAAGCGGACCGTATGGCGCCAAAGCCTCCGACAGCACCACCGGGCCGGAGCCTGGCCCCCCGCCGCCGTGCGGCGTCGAGAAGGTCTTGTGGAGGTTGATGTGCATCGCGTCGATGCCGAGGTCGCCGGGGCGGACCTTGCCGACGATCGCATTGAAGTTCGCGCCGTCGCAATAGACGAAGGCGCCCGCCGCGTGGACCGCGTCGCTGATCGCCTTCATGTCAGGCTCGAACAGGCCGCAGGTGTTCGGGTTGGTGATCATCACGGCGGCGACGTCGGGCCCGAGCCGCGCCTTCAGCGCCTCGAGGTCGACACGGCCGGCGACGTTGGCGGGGATGTTCTCGACCCGGTAACCGGCGAAGGCGGCGGTCGCGGGGTTGGTGCCGTGGGCGCTCTCCGGCACCAGCACCACCTCGCGCTTGTCGCCTCGCGCTTCCAGGGCTGCGCGAATACAGAGGAGCCCGCAGAGCTCGCCGTGCGCGCCCGCCTTGGGGCTCATCGCAACACCGGACATGCCGGTGAGGTCGAGCAGCCAGAAAGCGAGCTCGTTGATCACCTGCAGCGCCCCCTGCACCGTCTCCTGCGGCTGGAGCGGGTGGACATCTGCGAAGCCCGGCATCCGCGCGACCTTCTCGTTAAGGCGCGGGTTGTGCTTCATCGTGCACGATCCGAGCGGGAACAGCCCGAGGTCGATCGCATAATTCTGACGCGAGAGGCGCGTGTAGTGGCGGACCGTTTCGGGTTCGCTGAGCCCCGGCAGGCCGATCTCGCGATTGCGCTCGAGGTTCGCCAGCCGAGCTCCTCCTCCCTCGGGGGAGGTGGCGCGAAGCGCCGGAGGGGGTGTGTTCGAGGCCCCCTCTGTCGGCTTCGCCGAC
>JABFXK010000270.1 GCA_013361785.1 Sphingomonas sp. | reverse complement strand
AGGTACGCGTGCTTCACTCGGGTGTCGGGGCGATTACCGAAAGCGACGTAACCCTCGCTTCCGCGAGCGGCGCACCGATCATCGGCTTCAACGTCCGTCCGAACGCCAAGGCGCGCGAGGTGGCGGACCGCAACAAGGTCGAGTTCCGCTATTACGATGTCATCTACCACCTCACCGATTGGGTGAAGGGCGCGATGGCTGGCGAGCTCGGGCCCGAGATCATCGAGACGATCGTTGGTCGCGCCCGCGTCCAGGAGGTGTTCCCGGCCGGCAAGAAGGACAAGGCCGCCGGCCTGCTCGTCCTCGAAGGCATCATCCGCAAGGGCCTCAACGCACGCCTCACGCGTGAGGATGTCATCGTCTCCAGGACGACCATCAGCTCGCTTCGGCGCTTCAAGGACGATGTTGCAGAAGTCACGTCGGGTCTCGAATGCGGCGTGCTGCTGGCCGACACCAACGACATCAAGCCGGGTGACAGTCTCGAAGTGTTCGAGGTCGAGGAGCGCGCGCGGACGCTTTGAGCGAGGGGATTTTGCCGGCAGCGTTTTGGATGAGGTGAACTGATGTTCGGCCCTTCTACGCCAATCCTGCGCAGCTTCGACGAGCAGAGGACGAAGCGCTTCTACGTCGACTTTCTCGGCTTCGAGATCTTGTTCGAGCATCGCTTCGAACCGAGCATGCCCCTCTACCTCGGCCTTCAGAAGGACGAATGCCGTCTGCACCTTTCCGAGCATCATGGCGACGCCGCTCCAGGTGCCCGCGTGCGCATCCCGGTCAATGACGTCAGGGCCTATGCCGAGTCTCTTCGCGAGAGGGGCTTCGAAAATACGCGGCCCGGCGAGCCGGAACTGATGGACTGGGGCTCGTGGGAAATCACCGTCCAGGATCCGTCGAGCAACCGCCTGACCTTCTACACGGAAGCGCATGACTGATGCGCCGCAACGAAACCCCCGAAGGCCGCTCGGTCCGCCTGCTCCGCGTCGGCGAGCAGGTACGCCACGTATTGAGCGAACTGCTTCAACGCGGCGACGTGCATGACGATGTGCTCCAGACGCACCTCGTCAGCATCACCGAGGTGCGCATGTCCCCCGACCTTCGCCATGCGACAGTGTTCGTGAAGCCGCTGCTCGGTCAGGATGAGGAAGCGGTGCTGAAGGCGCTGCGCCAGAACACCGCTTTCCTTCAGCGCGAAGTCGCGCATCGCGTGCGCATGAAATATGCGGCCAAGCTCAAGTTCGTCGCCGACGAAAGCTTCGACGAGGGAAGCCACATTGACCAGTTGTTGCGCTCCGAGAGGGTAGCTCAGGATCTAGAAGGCGAATGATCCACCTTGAACGGCTTGGGGAGCCGATGAGCGGCGACAATTGCCGCGCCGAGCTGTTCGAGGAGCGGCAGCGGGAGGCGCTCAAGGCCGCCTGCGCCGAAGACGAGGACATTTGGGAGATTTACGCGACCAACTTCGGTCCGGACGGATTCGATTCGGCAATTGAGGGCTACATCTCCAACCCACGCAACCGCACATTTGTCGTCTTCGAGGGGGACGAACTTGCCGGCATGTCGAGCTATCTCGGGATCGACGAGGGCCGGCAGACTGTCGAGATCGGCGGCACTTATTATCGCGAGAAGTTCCGTGGCACCGGCCTCAATCGCCGAGTCAAGGACATGATGCTGCGCCGTGCATTTGCGTCGGGCTTCCGCCGGGTCGAGTTTCGCGTCGATCGCCGGAACGGGCGCAGCCAGGCGGCAATGAAGAAGCTCGGCGCAGTTCGCGAGGGCGTCCTCCGCGCCGATCGCTTGACCTGGAACGGCCATGTCCGCGACTCGGTCCTGTTCGCGATCCTGAAGGACGAATGGACGGGCTGACGTTGACGAGTATTGCGGTAAGACTTATCTTACCGATGTGAACGCCAGCACTCGCATCTCGTCGAAAGGACAAGTGGTCATTCCGAAGGAAATTCGGGATGCTCTCCACCTTAAGCCGGGCGAAGCGCTCGCGGTCACTCGCGAGGGCCGGCGGATTGTCCTCGAAGCCGCGGCTCCCGACGTAGAGCAGATCAGCTATCAAGAATTCAAGCGGAGCGTTCCCGCATATAAAGGACGCCCCGTCTCGATCGAGGAAATGAGAGATCTATCCGCGATCTTCGCGAGCTGGAAAAAGTAGATTTGCGGGGGATAGATACATGCGTCGCCGTGCGTCTGTTGCTGCGTGACGACCCCGGACAAGTTGAACATGTCGATGCGCTGGTCGCTGCGGGCGACTTGTTCGTGCCTTTTACAGTGCTGATCGAGACTGAATGGGTGTTGCGCGCCGTGTACAGGCTCGAACGGCACAGCATCGCAGCTCTCCTCCGTTCATTAGCGATTATCCAAGGCATTTCCGTGCCCGATCGAGGCGGGGTCCTATGGGCCTGTGAGCGCTACGCCAAGGGAGCCGACTTTGCGGATATGATTCACTTGGTCGCGACGGAGTCAGCGGAGTTCCTGACATTCGACCGCGACTTCGTACGCTTCGCGGGAAGCGATTCGCGATGCAAGGTTCGCCGGATCGGCTGATGGCCAAACTCTATTTCTATTATGCAGCGATGAACGCTGGGAAATCGACCACGCTGCTTCAGGCTGACTTCAACTATCGCGAGCGCGGCATGGAGACGATGCTTTGGACTGCGGCGCACGACGATCGCGCCGGTGTTGGGACCATCGGCTCACGCATCGCTTTGTCGGCCCCAGCGCACACTTACTGGCCTGAAATCGACCTGTTCGATGCGGTTGCCGAAGAACTGAAGGCGCGCGACCTGCATTGCGTGCTCGTCGACGAGGCTCAATTCCTGACCCGCGATCATGTGCTCCAGCTGTGCCAGGTGACCGACGAACTGAAGATCCCGGTCCTCTGCTACGGCCTGCGCACCGACTTCCAGGCCAATCTCTTCGAAGGCAGCGCTGCGCTGCTCGCGCTGGCCGATGAACTGATCGAATTGAAGGCGGTATGCGAGTGCGGGCGCAAGGCGACCATGAACCTCCGCGTCGACGCTGAAGGCCATGCGGTCGCTACCGGCGCGCAGACCGAAATCGGCGGCAACGACCGCTATATCGCGCTCTGCCGTCGTCATTTTTTCGAACGGCTGCGCGAGTGGGAAGCGCGTCAGCTGAGCCTCGATATCCCCCATTAGCTGATGCTCCACGGCTGGATCATTCTCGACAAGCCCGTCGGCCTCGGCTCGACAACTGCGGTCAGCGCTGTGAAGCGCATCCTGCGCGAAGCGGGCGAACCGAAGACCAAGGTCGGCCACGGCGGCACGCTCGACCCGCTGGCGAGCGGAGTTCTCCCGATTGCACTCGGCGAAGCGACCAAGCTGTGCGGGCGGATGCTCGACGCCACCAAGACCTATGAATTCAGCATCCGCTTCGGTGAGGAGACCGACACGCTCGATGCCGAAGGCGAAGTCGTGACAAGGAGCAAGGTTCGCCCGAGGCTTGAGCAAGTCGAGGCGATACTTGGGCGCTTCGTCGGCGAGATCGAGCAGGTTCCGCCGGCCTATTCGGCACTGAAGATCGGCGGGAAAGCGGCTTACGCTCGGGCGAGGGCCGGCGAGCAGGTCGAGCTGAACGCCCGACGAGTATCGGTGCACGCCCTTGATCTACT
>JABFXK010000200.1 GCA_013361785.1 Sphingomonas sp. | reverse complement strand
GGCATGCCAAGGAATCCGGCTGCGGATGCGCCGGGATCTTTAACGCGCCGTTCGCGCGCGAAAGCTACGCCACTGTGTTCGACGCCGACGGCAAGCTCGACAATTTCGAGGCCTTCACCTCGGTCAACGGCGCGCGCTTTTACGGCCTGCCGCTCAACGATGGCAGCGTTACGCTTGAGCGGTCGGAGGTGAAGGTGCCGGACCGGATCGAGCACGACGGAATCGAATTGGTGCCGTTCCACGCTGGCGAAACGCTGGAGTGGAGGTTCGCCGGCTGATCAGCCGCCGTGGCCGCTGGTTCCAATCACCGCGGCATAATGATCCTGGAGCCGCTGGTAGCATTCGCATGCACGCCGCTTGAGGCCGGCGCGGTCGATGACGCGAACTATGCCCCGGCTGGTCGTGACGAGCCCTTCCGAGGAAAGCTCCTTGATTACGGCATTCACCGTCGTGCGCTGCACCCCGAGCAGCCCGGCGAGCGCTTCCTGCGTCAAGTCGATACGGTCGCCGGCGCGGTCCTGCACGTGGAGCAGCCAACGGGCGGCGCGCTCGGGAATGGAGTGGAAGGAATTGCACGCCACCGACTGCATGACCGTCGAGAGCAGATAATCCGAGTAGCGGCAGAACAGGTTGCTGATGAACGGCGAGCGATTCTTCGCGTCCTCGAGCGCTTCCATCGGGACTCGGAACGCTCGTCCCGGCACAAGCACTTCGGCGCGCGAGAAAGCCGGCGCGTGCCCGCAGCTGACGATCCCGCCGACCGCCCCCTCGTTGCCGATCGACGCGACCTCAATCGAGCGGCTGCCGCTCAATTCCACGACCATCGAGATCATCGTCGGACCAATCGGGAAAACGCTCGAGAGGACCTGCACGCCGCGATCGAGGACCAGGTCGCCGGTAGCGAGCTCGACCGAGGTTCCGAAGGGCTCGAGCAGCGCCCGTGCCTCGCGCGAGAAAGTCGAAAGCAGGCGATTGCCCGCGAATGCCTCGTCAGCCTGAATGAGCTCGTCCGTCGTCACTTGTCCCACGCCTGATTGCCGCACCCGCGACGCTGATCGTTACGAATGCGGGCCGATGGGATAATGCCCGTTGGCCAAAGTTGCTCCATCAGCCGTGGACGGCCGGGACGACCGAGCGGCCTCCAACGAGGAGGCAATCAGCGACGAGCCGCAGCGGAGCGACATCGACGAGGCTTCGCCGTTCGTCGATCAGGTCGACGAAGGTCCGGTAAATATCAGGATATTCGCCGGCCCCGCTGTCGGCGCTCGCTTTGCCATTGAGGATCAGCCGGGCGCCGCCATCCTCGAGCCGGACGCTGGTGCCGTCGGCGGTTTCAACGGTGACTGTCCACTCCTCGCCCTCCGTTTGGCGCCAGTCGAGGCTGGCACTCAGCGGGCCGTCGGCTTCCGGGCTGTAGAAAATGATGTCGGCGGCGATCGGCGTCTGTGCGTTTTCGGGCACGCTGAGCTCGGCGGACTGAACGAACAGGCCGCCCGGAAAGATTTTCAACGCGATCGAGAACGCGTTGATGCCGGGATCGAACACGCCGAACCCGCCCGCCTGCCAGATCCACTGCTGGCCCGGGTGCCATTTGTTGACGTCCTCGTGCCAGTGGATCTGCATCGACCGGATGCGCTTTCCGGCGAGCGCCTTCGCCGCCTGCTGGACCGTCGAATGGTGCTGCGCGTGCCAAGTGGTGAACAGCGTCACGCCTTTGGCCTGAGCGAGGCAGTCGAGGTCGGCGATCTCGGCGAGCCCAACCGTCGGTGGCTTCTCGAGCAGGCAATGCAGCCCCGCCTGTATGCACTCACGGGCGATCGTGTAGCGCGGCCCCGGCGGAGTCGTGATTGCGACGGCTTGCAGGCCTTCGACCGAGCGGATCAGTTCGCGCCAGTCGGTGAACTTCCGTTCGACGCCCTGGCTCGAGCGGCTCGACGTCGCGACCAGCTCGAAACGAGGGTTGGCTTTGATCGAGGGCAGGTGCTGGTCCTCCGCGATCTTGCCGTAGCCGATGATCGCGATCTTGATCGGGTTCACGCTCTCACTCCCGCGACATAGGCGCGCGCTTTTTCGAGCGTGTCGGCGGCGGACTGTCCGGGCTTATATAATCCCGAGCCGAGGCCGAAGCCGCTCGCGCCCGCGTCTAGCCACGGCCGCATGTTGTCCGGCTTTATCCCCCCGACGATGAGCACGGTGACGTCCTTGGGCAGAATTGCGAGCTGCGCCTTGAGCACGCCGGGAGTGGCTGCTTCGGCGGGGAACAGCTTGAGCGCGGTCGCGCCCGAACGGAGCGCCGTGAACGCCTCCGATGGCGTGAAATAAGCAGGACATGAGACCATCCCGGCCGCCGCAGTGGCGGAAATCACTTCTGGGTTGGTGTCGGGCGAGACGACCAGCCGGCCGCCTGCGTCGTGAACTCGAGTGACATCGGCGGGATCCAGCACCGTGCCCGCGCCGACCAGCGCGCGCTCGCCGAACCTTTTCGCCAGCAGCTCGATGCTCCGCAGCGGATCGGGGGAATTAAGCGGAATCTCGATGATCCGGATGCCGCCCTCGTAAGCGGCCGCTGCGACCGCTTCCGCTTCGTCGGGCCGAACGCCGCGGAGAATGGCAATGAGCGGGCACTCGTCGAGATAGCGATGCAGCAGCTCCTTGGCGCTCACGTCAGATCCTCGTTGCGATAGCCTGGATACCGGACAGAAAGCTTTGCTCGCCGTCGAGTTCATTCGCGTCGCGGCCGGCCTCGCGGATCGCCGCGGCATAGAGTCGCGTGAGCTCGGGCCGCCCCATCACGCAGACAGTTGTCGCTCCGTTGCCCGAAAGGCCGATGCGAACGTCGGAGCCGATCAGCAGGCCGCTGGTATAGGACGCCGCATCCTCGCGCCGCGCTTCGCCGAGCAGCACACGAGCACGGACCGCGAACAGGTCCGACGTCAAATCGTCCCGGTCGAGGCCGTGGCGCACTCCCCGCCGGAAGGCTTCGTCCGGCTCGGCATCGGTCTTGAGCAGGTCGGCGAGGATGCTGTGCTGCCTTAGCAGGTTGAACAGCTCGCCGGTCATCACTGTCCGGAAGGATTCGATTCGGCCGTTCTCGACGACGACCCATTTGTTGTGCGTGCCCGGATGGCAGACGAGTGAGTCGACGGGAACGTGACCCGCGGCGACAGCGCCGAGCAGCTGCACTTCCTCCCCGCGCATCACGTCCGCGCGCGAATCGCCGACGAATGACACGCCGGGGACGATTGCCTCGCGTTCGGCCGGCCAGACGAGGTGCGCGGCAAGGTCGTCGAGACCCGCGGGGCAGGGCACATAAGGCGCCTCGATCCAGCCACGGTTCGAGCCGACCATTCCCGCGAGCAGGAGCGGCAGGTCGCCAAGGCGGCGACGTATCTCGGCGACAGCCTCGGGGAATTCCTCCGGCGTGACCGAGAGCACGCCTTGACCGTCCTCAAACTCGCCGTCGCACGAACCGCCCGGATCGAGCCTGTAGGCGCGCCGGTTGGTCGTGCCCCAGTCCACCGCAATGAAACCGTCCGGCCAGCGCATGCTTTATTCGCCTTAGCGGAAAATCGCGCCGGCGCGACATGCGTCGGCAAGGTTTTCGTTTGTGCCGCGTGCCGCTATCGGTGCGCCGCGCGACTGGCCCCATTGGGCCGATGAAGTGAAGCAGACGCCCAAGGAGAGTGACCCATCGCCAACTTCATGTTCGCGACCGGGATCGAGAACAGCATCCCGACGATCAACCACGGCAAGACTCGGATCGACGAGATGGCCGTGTGCGGCCACTATGAGCGGTGGCGCGAGGATTTCGATTGCGTCCAGGAGATAGGGATCAATTACCTGCGCTACGGTCCGGCGATCTACAGGACCTATCTCGGCCCGAACAAGTTCGACTGGGAATTCGCCGACCTTACGTTCGCCGATCTCAAGCGCCGCGACATCACGCCGATCGTCGACCTGTGCCATTTCGGCGTTCCCGACTGGATCGAGAATTTCCAGAATCCCGATTTCCCGCGGTTGTTCGCCGATTATTGCGGCGAATTCGCCGAGCGCTTCCCCTGGGTCCAGCTCTACACGCCGATCAACGAGATGCTGATCTGCTCGATCTTCTCGGCGAAGTACGGCTGGTGGAACGAACAGAAGAAGGACGATCGATCCTTCATCACCGCGCTCAAGCATATCGTCAAAGCCAACGTCATGGGGATGATCGAGATCCTCAAGCGCCGCCACGACGCGATCTTCATCCAGAGCGAGAGCTCCGAATATTATCACGCCGATTCGCCTGCTGCGATCGGCCGGGCGGAAGTGCTGAACCAGATGCGGTTCCTGTCGCTCGACCTCAATTACGGCCGGCGCGTTGACAGCGGCATGTACCAATTTCTGATGGATAACGGCATGACCCGCGAGGAATATAACTGGTTCCTCGAACACCGGCTGAAACAGCACTGTATCCTCGGCAACGACTATTACCAGCTCAACGAGCACCGCGTGTTCGCCGACGGCCATACCGTCGCTGCGGGCGAGACCTTCGGATACTGCGAGATTACGCGCCAATATTACAACCGCTACCGGGTGCCCGTGATGCACACGGAGACCAACCTCTGGGAGGGGCCGCACGGCGACGAGGCGGTCAAGTGGCTGTGGAAGGAGTGGGCCAACGTCCTCAGGCTGCGCAACGTCGGAATCCCGACCGTGGGCTTCACCTGGTACAGCCTCACCGACCAGGTCGACTGGGACACCGCGCTTCGCGAGCAGAATGGAAATGTGAACCCGCTCGGGCTGTTCGACCTGGATCGCAAGATCCGGAACGTCGGCCGCGCCTACAAGCAGCTGATCGCCGACTGGCGCAACGTGCTTCCGGCCTCGAGCGTGTGCCTCGTAGTCCCGATCAAGAAGGTCGGCGACTATCCGGGCAAGGACGAGGACGACGCGGCCGGACGCAAGATGAGCGGCAGCGGAACCCAGGCCAATGAGGCGGAGGCGTGAGCAGCCGAAAGATCGCAAAGATCGAGACGTTCCTCGTGCCGCCGCGGTGGCTGTTCGTGCGCGTCGAGAGCGACGACGGCGCATTCGGCTGGGGTGAGGCGAGCCTGGAAGGTTGGGCCGAGGCTGTCGAAGGCGTATTCGAGGTTTATCGCGACCGCTTTGTCGCCGCCGATCCGTTCAACATCGAGGACATCTGGCAGGTCGGCTTCCGAGGCGGCTTCTACCGCGGCGGGGCGGTGATCATGTCGGCGCTGTCGGGGCTGGAACAGGCGCTGTGGGATTTGAAGGGGCGCGTACTCGGCCTTCCGGTCTGGCAGATGCTCGGTGGCAAGGTGCGCGACCGAGTGCGCTCCTATGCCTGGATCGGCGGCGACCGGCCGAACGAGATCGCCGCGGCGGCGGAGGTGCGCAAGAACCAGGGCTTTACCGCGGTGAAGATGAACGCGACAGCCGAGCTCGACTGGATCGGAACGCCCAAGGCGTTCGACGAGGTGATCAGCCGGGTCGAAGCAGCCAAGGCGCAGGGTGTCGACGTCGGACTCGATTTCCACGGGCGCGTACATCGCCCGATGGCGAAGCAGCTCGCCAGGGTGCTGGAGCCGCTGGGGCTGCTGTTCATCGAGGAGCCTTTGCTGTCCGAGAATCTCGAGGGGCTGCGCGAGATCGCCGGCCTGGTGTCGTCGCCGATCGCGCTCGGCGAGCGGCTATACACCCGCTGGGAGTTCAAGCCGGTCCTCGCCGGCGGCGTGGTCGACATCATCCAGCCGGACCTCAGCCATGCCGGTGGGATCCTCGAGGTCCGCAAGATCGCCGCGATGGCGGAGGCCTATGACATCGCCGTGGCGCCGCACTGCCCGCTCGGACCGCTGGCGCTCGGCGCCTGCCTGCAAATCGCCGCCTGCACGCCCAATCATGCGATTCAGGAGATGAGCCTCGGGATCCACTACAATACCGGCGGCCACGACCTCTTGAACTTCTGCACCAACAAGGAGGCGCTGACTCCGATCGACGGCTGCCTGCCGGTGCCGGAGGGGCCGGGGCTCGGAGTCGACATCGACGAGGCGGCGGTGCGGGAGGCGGACAAGGACCGCCACCGCTGGCGCAACCCCGTCTGGCGCACCAGCGACGGCAGCTTCGCGGAGTGGTGACGAGCGCCTAGGCGCTCAATGGCACTTGAACCGTTCGAACGGCTCCAGGCACGATTTGCAGCGCCATTGCGCCTTGCACGGGGTCGCGCCGAAGCGGCTGACCTCCTCCGTATCGACCGAGCCGCACTGCGGGCATTCAGCGGTGGCTGACGGGTCCGGCGGCGCGATTCCGTAGGCTTTCAGCCGCTGGCGGCCGCGCTCGCTGATCCAGTCGGTGCTCCACGGCGGAAACAGCACCCGCTCGATATGCACATGGCTAAATCCGGCATTGTCGAGCGCTTCCCGGATCAGCATCTCGATTGCGACCGTTGCCGGACAGCCGGTGTAGGTCGGGCTGATCCTGACTCGCGGCGGGTCGTCGGCGAAGCCGCGGACGATGCCGAGATCGGTGATCGACAGCACCGGGATCTCCGGGTCCGGGATCTTCTCGAGAACGGCCATGACCGCCGCTTCGTCGAGATCTTTGACCGCCGTCGCCATGGCGGCAATTTACACCCGTTCGAGCGCGAGCGCGATTCCCTGGCCGACGCCGATGCACATGGTCGCGAGCGCGAGCCTGCCGCCGGTCTCCTGGAGCTGCTGGGCAGCGGTCAGCGCGAGACGCGCGCCGGACATTCCCAGCGGGTGCCCAAGCGCGATCGCGCCGCCGTTGGGGTTCACGTGCGGCGCATCGTCGGGAAGGCCGAGCTGGCGGAGCACGGCAAGCGCCTGGGCCGCGAACGCCTCGTTCAATTCGACGACGTCGAAGTGGCCGATCTTGAGGCCGAGGCGCTTCATCAGCTTCTCGCTCGCCGGGGCCGGACCGATGCCCATGATCCGCGGCGGAACTCCGGCGACCGCGGCGCCGAGGATGCGCGCCTTCGGAGTCAGTCCGTTGCGCCGGGCCGCTTCCTCCGACGCGATGACGAGCGCCGCAGCGCCATCGTTGATGCCCGACGCATTGCCAGCGGTGACGGTGCCGTCCGGGCGCACGATCGGCCGGAGCTTCGCCAGCGCTTCCATGCTGGTGGCGCGTGGGTGCTCGTCCTTGGCGACCATGATCGGATCGCCTTTGCGCTGCGGGATTTCGACCGGGACGATCTCCGCGGCGAGGCGGCCGTTCGCCTGCGCTGCCGCCGCCTTCTCTTGGCTGCGCAGCGCGAAGGCGTCCTGGTCTTCGCGGCTGATCTGGAACTCCTGCGCGACATTCTCGCCGGTGCTCGGCATGGTGTCGTCGCCGTAGGCGGACTTCATCTTCGGGTTGACGAACCGCCAGCCGATCGTCGTGTCGTACATCTCCGCGTTGCGGTCGAAGGCGCTCGTCGCCTTGGCCAGTACGAATGGCGCCCGGCTCATGCTTTCGGAGCCGCCGGCGATGATCAGGTCGGCCTCGCTCCCGCGGATCGTGCGCGCGGCCATCGCCACGGCGTCGAGGCCGGAGCCGCACAGGCGATTGAGTGTCACGCCGCCCGAGCTGTCGGGCAGCCCCGCAAGAAGCCCCGCCATGCGTGCAAGGTTGCGGTTGTCCTCGCCCGCCTGGTTCGCGCAGCCGAGGATCACGTCATCGACCTCGGACCAATCCACGCTCGAATTGCGCTCGATCAGCGCCTTGATCGGGATTGCGGCGAGGTCGTCGGCGCGGACGTGCGCGAGGGCTCCGCCGTAGCGGCCGATCGGCGTCCGCACATAATCGCAAATGAAAGCCTCGGTCATTCGGATTCGAGCACTCCGCGGCGCATCTGGTCGAGTTCGATCGATTCGAACAGCGCCTTGAAATTGCCTTCGCCGAAGCCTTCGTTGCCCTTGCGCTGGATGATCTCGAAGAAGATTGGCCCGATCACGTTCTGCGTGAATATCTGCAGCAGCAGGCCCTGACCTTCCGTCGGCGCACCATCCATGAGGATGCGGCGCTTCTCGAGCTCGGCCAGATCTTCGCCGTGGCCAATCACGCGTTCGGGGAGCAGCTCGTAATAAGTGTCGGGCGTATCCTGGAATTCGATTCCACGGCGCCGGATGATGTCGACGGCTTCGTAGATGTTCGACGTGCCGAGGGCGATGTGCTGGATTCCCTCGCCCTTATATTCGCGCAGGAACTCCTCGATCTGGCTCTTGTCGTCCTGGCTCTCGTTGAGCGGAATCCGGATCTTGCCGCAGGGGCTCGTCATCGCCTTGGAGAAGAGGCCGGTCTGCTTGCCCTCGATATCGAAGTAGCGAATCTCGCGGAAGTTGAAGAGCCGTTCGTAGAAATCGGCCCAGACCGCCATCCGGCCGCGGTGCACGTTATGCGTGAGGTGGTCGATGTAGGTAAGCTTGCTGTCGAGATCCTTCAGCCGCTGATCGGCATCGGGGAAGAAATCAAAATCGACTTCGTAAATGGAGCCATTCTCTCCGTAGCGGTCGACGAAGAACAGCCTTGAGCCGCCGATGCCCTCGATCGCGGGGATGTTCATCTCGCCATGGGCGACGTCGTTCTTCACCGGCGTCGCCCCGAGCCGCACAGCACGCTCGAACGCCGCGTTCGCATCCTTCACCCGGAAGGCCATGGCGCAGGCGCTCGGTCCGTGCTCAGCGGCATATTGTTCGGCGTAGCTTCCGCTTTCGGCGTTGATGATGAAGTTGATCTCGCCCTGACGGTGAAGAGTCACGTCCTTGCGCTTGTGCCTGGCGACGGCGGGGAAGCCCATCTTGGTGAAGAGGTCGCGAAGGAGCGCCGTGTCGGGGGCCGTATATTCGACGAACTCGAAGCCGTCGGTGCCCATCGGATTGTCGAGGCCGAGGGCGCCCGTAGCATCCGTAATCTGCGTGGCCATCAGCCGTCTCCTTTGCGGCCCAACTGCGCTCCCGACACTCTCATTTCAAGGGCGCGAAAGTTGCCAAAGTTGGCAGTTCCACGCGCGCACGTGTGTGCGCAGCACGCGGCGAGCCAGCGGCCGTCATCAGTCGGAGCTTATTGTAGAGCATCGAGGAGCCGATTAGGCGCAATCAACCTTTGTAGGACAGGAGATTCTGAAATGGATGCTCCCGATGGCTGGACGTTCGAGGAGGGCGGCAAGGCGCTCATGCGCACCTTCACCTTCAAGGATTTCAGTGAAGCATTCGGCTTCCTTGCCCGCGTCGCTCTGTACGCCGAGAAGGCCGATCACCATCCCGAGTTCACGAGCGTCTGGAACCGGGTCGATTTTCGGCTGACGAGCCACGACGCCGGCGGCGTGACGGATCGCGACCTAAAGCTCGCCGAGACGATCAATCGCCTCGCGGCTGGTTAGGCGGCAGCGGAGATCCCCATCACCTCGGCCCAGCGGCCCTCGAGCTTCAGATGGTCGGTCAGCTCCGGCGGCAGCGGCGATTCAAAGGAGATGCCGCACTCGTCGCGGCCTAGCCAGGCGATCTCGCCGAACAGCTCGACGCTTCCTACCGTGAGCAGGACATCGGTCCCCGGCTGCGGCAGCTTGCGGCCGAGCAGCTTGGCTCCCGAAGGCGAAACGTCGGTGACAACCACGGCTTGCGACGCCCCCAGCGTCAGCGCCGAGGCGGCAAGGACCACCTCTTCGCGCTGAGCACGGCGGCGGCCGGTCGGCCCATCAACTCTGCGTCCAAAACTCGCCATCAACGGCTCCCACTGGCCAACGCCCCCACCCCGCCCGTTTCATCCGATCGAGGTTAAGGAAATTCGGGCAAGGATGGTTGCCGATCTGTTCACCAGCTTCTTCTGTCGAACCCGAGCCGGTGCCGCAGATGCGTTAACCATCTTTGGGAAGGGTTTGGCAGGCCATGTGAGAGGAAAATTGCGGGAATATAGAGGGTCGCAGCGCGGTGCGTTGTTAACCAAGGAGTGGCAGATGCGTAGGTTAGCGCGAATTTTCCGAAGCGAACGCGGCGCGACCGCGATCGAATATGCGCTCGTCGGCGCGCTCATCTCGATCGCCGCTCTCGCCGCGATGACCAATCTCGGCGGCAAAGTGAACACCATGTTCAACAACGTCTCCAACCACATGTGACATGCATCCTTGGGCGACATTGATCGTTCAGACGAAAGCTGAGATAAGAACGCGGATGAAAGCTTTGCTCGCCCTTGCTGACATGACGTGCGCCGCGGCGGCCGCGCCGGCGAGCTATTATTATCCGCGGGAGGCTGGAACGAGCTGACGCGCGCATAAGCGACAGATCACCAGCCTTCGGACCCGCCAGAGCCCAAGCTCGGCGGGTTTTTTATTGGCCGAAAACGAAGGAATGACAAATGCTTCAGGAGAGGATCGCGAAGGAGCAGCCGGCGAGGAGCTGGAGCGAATATGTAGTCCCGCAATGCTGGGAAGCCTTCACCGCCGAGGATCATGCGGTGTGGGACCTGCTGTTCGCAAGGCAGGTTGAGCTGCTGGGGAGCCGCGTCGTCTCGGCGTTTCTCGACGGAATCGACCTATTGAAGCTATCGCATCCCGGCGTGCCGGACGTCGAAGGACTGAATGCGATCCTCGAGCCGCGGACCGGATGGCGCACCGTAGCGGTTCCTGGGCTGGTCCCGGACGAGATCTTCTTCGCCATGCTGTCCGAGCGCGTATTCCCGGTCGGGAACTTCATCCGCACGCGCGAGCAGCTGGACTATCTCGAAGCGCCCGACTGCTTCCACGACATGTTCGGCCACATCCCGATGCTCGCACATCATGACTATGCCGAGATGACGCGGCACATCGGCGAGCTTGGTTCAGCCGCGATCGCCGCGGGCGAGGGGCACAAGGCCGCCCGGCTTTACTGGCACAGCGTCGAGTTCGGGCTGGCGATGGAGCATGGCGAGCTCAAGATCCTCGGCGCGGGGCTCGCATCGAGCTTCGGCGAGGCGCATTTCAGCCTTGAAAGCGAGGCGCTCGATCGCCTGCCCTTCTCGGTCGAACGCGCGGTCAACACACCATACAAGCACGACGCGTTCCAGCCGCGCTACCTCGTCTCACAATCGCTCGAAACCACGGTCGGTGAAGTGATGGCGCTCAATCCCGAGCAGTTGCTGGCGCTCTAAAATCCGCGCTCGCCGCGTCCGGTCGCCGCTGCACCGGCTCGCGGCATGACCATGTTGAGGTACACAGTCTCGAGCGCGACGCGCTGCGCGTCTTCTGCGGGTACGACCCCTGCTTCGTGGCCGCCCTCGATCGCTTCGTCGTAAAAGAAATGGTCGCCGCACTGTTCGAGCCTCGCCGCGAACTTCCGCGCGTGACCGGGGTGTACGCGGTCATCACGCGTCGAGGTGTAGATGAACGGCACCGGATAGTGCACGCCGCACTTGAGGTTCTGATACGGCGAATATTTGCTGATGAAGGCCCAATCCGCGGGAACATCGGGATTGCCATATTCGCCCATCCACGACGCTCCGGCGAGCAGGTGCGAATAGCGCTTCATGTCGATCAAGGGCGAACCGATGATCGCGCCGCCGAACAGGTCTGGCCGCTCGGTAATCGAAGTCGCCGCCATCAGTCCGCCGTTCGAGCGGCCCGAAACCGCGATGCGTCCCTTCTGGGTGACTCCGCGATCGATGAGATCCTGCGCCACTCCGAAGACGTCGTCGAACGCGTTCTGATGCTTCTCGCGCATCGTCGCATGGTGCCAGCGGGGGCCATATTCCCCGCCGCCGCGGATGTTCGCGAGGACGTAGACATTCCCTTGCTGCACCCAGAACAGCGCGAGCGGCCCGGACCGGTAGGGCTCTGTCACCATGTAGGTCGGAGTCTGAGCGAGCTCGAAGCCGCCATAAGCGTGCATCAGCACCGGTGCGGGACCCGTCACGTCCTTCCGGCGGACAAGGAAATAGGGAATCTTCGTGCCGTCCTTGGACGTCGCGAAATGCTGCTCGACGACCATGTTCGAGGCGTCGAACTGCGCAGGCAGCGACTGCACGACGGCGGGGACCGCGCCTGGGTCCGCCCGGAACAAGGTCGGCGGGGTGAGCATGCCTTCGACCGTCGCGAAGGCAAGGTCGGAGTTGGACGCGGTCGCGTTGAGATGGATCGTGGACTTGTCCGGCAGCGCGACCGGTGCGCTGCTCCACGTTCCATCGGGGGCGCGGGACAGCGCCGCAAGGCGGCCGGAGACGTCCTCGAGATATTTGACCCACAGCTTTGACCGGCTGGCCGAGACCTGCTCGACCGCCTGATGCTCGTTGGGCACGAACACGGTTTCGACTGCCGTTGTCCGGCCGGCAAGCAGGTCGGGGATTGAATAAGCGACGAGCGCGCCGGCCGGATGGCCCTGCCACGGCGTCTTGAGCGAGGCGATCACGCGGCCGTCGAGCACGTCCTCAATGTCGGCGTCATCGGGGAGCGGCGACGGGACGAGGCGGCCGTCCGGAGCGATGTGCCAGACCTTGTGGTGGTAGAAATCGACGGCGCGGGTCAGGATCGGCCAGGTGCGGTTGCCATCGACCAAGGATCGCGCGGCGACTGACACGTCGGTCTTCTGGCCTTCGGCGAGAGTGGTCGCCGCGGTTAGCGGAGTTCCGCGCTTCCACAGCTTCACGATCCGCGCATAGCCGGAATCGGTGACCGTGCCCGGGCCGAAATCCGTGCCGACGAACAAAGCGTCGGGCCCTGCCCAGGAGACTTCGCTCTTCGCGTTCGGAAGGAAGAAGCCGTTGGGGATGAAAGCGGCCCGGTTGAGATCGAACTCTCGAACCTCGACGGCGTCGCCGCCACCGTTCGACAGGCTGACCATGCAGTCGACGTAAGCGGGCGAGAGGCAGGTGGCGCCCTTGAACACCCATGTCTTGTTGTCCGCGGCGCTCATCGCGTCGATGTCGATCAGCGTGCGCCATTGCGGATGGCCCGAGGCGAAGTCAGCGAGCGGCGAGACGCGCCAGATGCCGCGCGGATGCTGCTCGTCCTTCCAGAAGTTCAGAACCTTGTCGCCGAGGATTCGGTCGGGCTCCGCGATCTTCTGGTTGGTCGAAAGCAGCGCCAGTGCCCTGGCGCGATAATCCGCGAAGCCCGGCTGCTTCTCCAGCACCGCGAGTGTCGCCGCGTTCCAGCTCTTGACCTTCGCGAGGGCCCGGGCGCCGTCGATCTGCTCGAGATAGAGGTTCGAATCGGCCGCCGGCGGAGCCGCCGCGCCCACGACCGATGCCGCCGCCAATAATCCCATCGCCGCAATCGTGTGCGCCACTCGGTTCATCACAACTCCCTCTCTGCTGACCGCTCCAGCTATCTCGCCTCGCAATGGAAGTCGAGGGCGCTATAGCCAAATGAATG
>JABFXK010000189.1 GCA_013361785.1 Sphingomonas sp. | reverse complement strand
GCAGCGTAGTGAGTGACCGAGCCGACATAGTCGAGATCGGCCTGAGTCACCGTCGCGCGGTGAATTTTCGACTTCATCATGATCCGCATCACGAGGATCGGCTCCTAAGCTTGGGCGGCGGGCGCCCGTACTAGATTTGCATCCGTTCGTCGATAATCAATGTTGCACTGCAGTATCGCAGTTGCAGCATGAGGTGTAAAATCCCAACTGATGGTCCGGGAAGGTGGCGGGAATTGCGAAACGCAAAATCGCTTTTCCGTCTACTTCCCTGAAACATATAGTATTTTTCATATGGCATCGCTCTTGCATAGCAATCAGCACGAACGATTTTGCCAATGGAGTGAAGCAATGGAAGCGCAAGAAAACCAGGTCGCCCTGCCCCTTCGGTCCCACACAATCCTGGGCGTTTGCGAAGCGATCGGCGAGGATTTCGGCTTCAACCCGACGTTCCTGCGAATCCCGCTTGCCGCGAGCGTGCTCTACAGCCCGAGCTACGCGATCGCCGTCTATCTGGCTCTTGGGCTGGTGGTTCTCGCCTCCCGTCTGATCTTCCCCAAGGCCAGGGCGGCGGCCCTCAGCGAAGCCCCGTCGGTCACTGTGGACGATCAGCAGGAACTTCCGAAAGCGGCCTGAGCCGCGGGCACTAATAGTCGCCGCGGGCTTCCGCGCGGGCTTCGAGGAGATCGAGCAGCGCACGGTGCTGCAGAAGCATTTGCTCTCCGCCGAATGCGAGTGCACGAGCGCTGCCGAGGCTCGCCGTCGCCTGATCGACGATGGCGACAACCGAGCTTTCATCCGGCAGCGACGGAGCAGGCGCTTCGGTGCCGACGCGCGCTGCTGCGCGGTCGAGCAGGCGGCGCACCGGCCACCAGTCGCATACCAGCGCCGTGGCCGCGCCGAGAGCGCAGCCGTCGCGCTCAGACGTCGCAAGCGTTTCCAGCGCATGACGCGCAGCGACGAGGCTTGCTTCGGTCTCGGCCGCACCTGGAGTGCTCGGAAGCGGGCCGACTGCGGCGGTCAACCGGACAAGGTAGAGCCGCTCGCGCTCGAACGCGTCGGAAGCACGGGCAAGCCATTCCCGCACCACCCCTTTCGGGCAGCGCTGAAGCGCGATTTCGACAAGGCCGGGATAATGGCCGTGCAGGCTGCACAGCAGGTGCACGGCATCCGACAAGTCGCGGCCCGAATGCGGCCCCGTCCCTTCCAGTAGCGAAAGTAGATGCGAATGGCGCGCCGACCCCTCGCTCGCAACTCGGGCGAGCTGGGCGGTGGCAACGCTGACCGGTGCCGATCCCTGTTCGACTGACCGGTTAATCGCCATTCTTCTCCCCTGGTCCGATAATGTGCAGGCGACGCCTCATGGGGCCGGTCCTAACGTAAGGACGTAAAGACGAAGTTTATGGCCGGGTAAGCTTTCGGGAACTGTCTTTGATCTGCCCAACGGGGCGTCAATCGTCGCGATACGCTAGCTCGAAGTTCCCCCAGCGGCGTCCCTTGATCCACAGCGGGACGAAGACGTTCTTCACCGGGATGAACTTGTCGCCCAATTCCATCCTGTAGGTGGCGAGAGTCGCCGGCTTGTCGCTCGCGAGCGCCATTCGGGTGGTATCGTCGATGAGGACCCGCTTGTTGCGGCAATGCTCATCGTTCCAGATCGGGTCCGAGCCCTGCGGATGGCTGCGTTCGCTGAGATGCGTCGGCAGGTAGCCGTTCATGTCGCCAATCGCCGATCCGATGATCCGGCTGTCGCTAGCCTTCGTTCGATCGAGGATGGGGCGCACCAGCCTGTCGGCGGCGGCGTTGAAGCGGACGTCGTATTGAACAGGGTTCGACCCCTCCACGATCTTGTAATCGCGGTCGAAGACGTCATCGACGCTGACCTCGCCAGCCTCGATTGAGCGCTCAATCGCGCTCTGGATCTGCCGGCAGGCGTCCTGCGCCTTCAGGATGAACGGCGTGTCGTCGATCTCGGCGCCCGAATTGGCGAGCGTGTCGAGCATGGTGTTCGACAGCATTTCGAGATGGTTGAGGCGCCTCTGGGCGGTCTGAAGCTCGCTACCGTTATCGCGTGCATCGCCGGCAAACTCGGTGAGCCCGGCTTTCACCCGGTCGACGCTCGTCTGGATCATACTGGTCGAATGGGCGATGCCCTCCGTCTGGCGGTCGACCATGCCGACAATCTCGCTGACTTCGCGGACGGTGTCGCTGATGGTCCCGAAGCCCGACTGGGCGGCGCGGCTGCGCTCGACGCCGGTCTTGATTTCGGTGGTGACGGCGCTTGCCTCCCGCGTCAGCTCGCCGATTGTGGAAGCGATCTGGCTGGTCGCGGCGCGCGTATCGTGCGCGAGATTCTTCACTTCCGCCGCAACGACCGCGAAGCTGCGGCCGGCATCGCCCGCACGGGCCGCTTCGATCGTCGCGTTGAGCGCCAGCATGTTGGTCTTGCGAGCGATGGTTTCGATGGTCGAGGAGACGGACTGCACCTGGTTCATCGCCGAGGCGAAGCCCGCCATGCGTTCTCCGAGCTGCACGACGAGCTCGGTCAGTCCTTTGAATCCCTCGATCGTGCCCTCGATCGCCTCACGTCCTGCTTCGAGCTTTGTCTTCGCCTGCTCCGAGAGCAGCCGCGCCTCGTCCGTGGAGTCGGACACTCGCGCCTGGTCGCTCATCAGCCGCGTCGTGACTTCCTCGAGCTGGTCGAGCATCTTCAGATGCTCGCCGATGCGCTCGCCGACGCCCTTCACGTAACCGGCGACATCGCTGCACTCCATCGACAGCGATCCGCAGTCGCGCGCGACCGCGCGGATTGCATTTTCGGTGACTTCCTCGATGCCGGCAGTGGCCATTGACGAGCCTCGTTCCCCAAACTTCACGCTCGGAGATACGGAGAACCTCCTACTTCTTCGTTAACCAAGCCGTCGCGGCTTATCGGCTGTAGCTGTCGACGGTCTCGAACAAGGCGGTGATGGCGCCGCGCTCGTCGGGTTCGATCTCCGGGCGCCAGACATCGAAGATCAGGATGATTCGGTCCGCGCTGCCGTTGTTCCATGCCTCATGTTCGACAGTGTCGTCGAAGATGAGCAACTCGCCTTCGCGCCACTCGCGCACCTCGCCGCCGACGCGGAAACCGCAACCCGGGGGAACGATCAGCGGCAGATGACAGATCAGGCGCGCGTTCATCACGCCATGATGCGCCGGAATGCGCGCTCCGGGCGCCAGACGAGAAAAAAGGATCGACGGCGCACGCACACTAATCCGCGGCAGCTGCAACTTCTGCAGCACTTCCATCGTGCGCGGGAATCGTTCCGTCAGTCCGGGAACCGGGCCGCCCTTGGACCAGATGTAAAGCGTGCTCCAGTCGGGGTTGTCGAGAAGCCCGTGGAAGTCGCTCCGCGGGCGCGTCGGATCGCTGACCATATAGGGCGAGAAATGGTCCTCGCCGGCGGCGAGATAGTCGAGAAGCTCTGCTTTGATCGTCGGCGTGGCAGCTTCGACCTCAGCGACCCAGGGCAATTCGCTTCGCTCGTAGTAACGGCGCTGCGGAAGCCCCGGGAAATAATAAGAGGTCGGCTGCTGCAGCTGGAGGGTCGTCTGCCTGCGCCCGAGCATCAGGTCGAGCGATTCCTGGAAGCGCGGGGGAC